>JAFTKF010000209.1 GCA_017453405.1 Clostridia bacterium | reverse complement strand
TGCCTCGCAGTGTACAGGGCATTATTTACGGTCTGCAGCACTATGCGGGCGTGACCTCGGATATGCTGGAATGGCACGGTCATAACGACTTCTATAAGGCGGTTGTCAATGCGTCGACGGCTTGGCTTTACGGCTGCTCCAGTGTCAACTGCTCGATGCTCGGTATCGGTGAGCGTACCGGTAACTGCCCGCTGGAGGCGATGGTGATGGAATATGCCTCCTTACGCGGCACGACCGACGGTATGGATCTGCGTGTCATTACCGAGATCGCCGAATATTTCGAGCGCGAGATCGGCTATGACATTCCGCCCAAAACTCCCTTTGTGGGTAGAAACTTCAATGTTACCCGTGCGGGCATTCACGCCGATGGGCTTCTCAAAAATGAAGAGATCTATAACATATTCAACACCGAAAAGATCCTCGGCAGACCGGCAACGGTTGCTGTTGACAAGCATTCGGGTCTTGCCGGTATTGCGCACTGGATGAATGGCTATTACCGTTTGCACGGTGAATATGTCATGGATAAACGCCATCCCCTGATCCAGAAGATGAAGGAATTGATCGACAAGGAGTATGAGGACGGCAGAACGACCGTGATGGGCGATAACGAGCTTGACGATATGGTCCGTATTCTGGATTACGATATGTACGAGATCCTCTCGCACGCACATAAGGACTGATTTTTACAATCAACAAGGGACATCAAAATCCCCTCACACAGCAGTTCAGTGAAACTGCCGTGTGAGGGGATTTTATTGTTTTTTGCTTACGAGTAGGAAGCTTTTTTCGTCAGAACGATTCTGTCGATCGAAAGACCGTCTTCACGACCGTAAACGGTGAGAGAGGAGATCTTGCCTTCGGTCAATGTGACAGTGCCGATCTTTTTGTAGACATATTTGCCTTCGGTGTGCTTGAAGTCATTGGCTGTCTGGTTTGCACCGCCGTCGAGCGAAAGGATCAGGGAGTCATCGTCGTCATCCTCGCACTTGACGAGGGCAAAAACATGGTAACTGCCGCTCGTGCTTGCCTGCACGGAGAAGGTGATCTTTGCCGCCGATGCGGTATTGGTATTCGACGATTCGCGGTTCGGTCCGTAGTAAACGGCAGTACCGTATGTGCCGCCGGTTTCCATAAAGTAGTTCTTACCGTCGCTTGTAGCGCTCGATGAAGCAAAGGTATTGTTTTGCAGTGCCCATTCCGCTTCGATGATGATGTCGCCGTTTCCGTCGGCAGTGATCGCGTCACCCGTAGGCGTTACGCTCGGCTCGACATACGGTTTGATCTCAATTGCCGATACTGCCCACGTGCCTTCGAACGTGATGGCAAGCGTTGTGTCGCTGACATCGACAATAAAGCACTTTTCGATCGTACTGCCTGCGGCGTGGTCAAAGGCTGAGACGACTGCGGTTTTGTTCGCGGTGACGGTCATACCCTTGACGGCAATGCCGTTCGACTGCGGATCACCGATAGCAACGGTAACGATGTATTTGCCATTCTTGGCAAGTGTTACGGTGAAGGTTGCCTTCTTGGTCGAGGTGATGAAGCCGAGGTCGCGGGCAGGTGTTTTGGATTTGGAGCGATAGTATGCAGTCAGCGATTCAAAGCCTTCTGTCCACTGATAGCGCTTGGTGTTGACGCCTGCCGAGGCAAGATCGACTGCCGTGTAGCCGGACTGCGTATTCTCAGGCTTGTCTGTCAGGTCATAGTTGAGTGTCGTGCCCTGTGCTTCGCCGTATTTGATGGTGAGGGAAGAGAGGTCGGGCAGATAGGTTCTTGTGCGAGGGGTATAGTCGGATACGGTATTGAAGCTTTCGGTTTCGCCGAGACGGGATACGCTCTTGACCGAGGAGTGGATCATGATCACCTTGTCAAAGGTGATACCGGCATCCGCGCGATAGATTCTGAGGGTGTGCCAGCCTTCGTCGGCGAAGGTGACGCTGAAGGACATCTTTTCCATATTGGTGCGGATGCTGTGCGACCACGTGCTCGAGCCTGCGGTGTCAACATAGCTGTTGCCGCGGAACAGGCTGACTTCGCCGCCGTCAAAGGCGTAAGCGGTACGGTTGGTGCGTCCCGTGCCTTCGTTCAGGGTGGGGATGCGGTAGAACGTACCGTTATAAGTACCGGTCTTGGTTACATAGAAGGTGTATTCGAGATAAGGCGAGGCGGTTTCGTAGCTTCCGTCAATGCGGACAGATTCTGCCGTGATATCGGGGAAGGTTTTCATCGCAGAGCCGGTATAGCCGAGGTAAGGAACTTCGATCCATGTCATACCGTCGACATCGCCCTTGGCGGTGTAATGCTCGGCTTCGATCGAAATGATGCCGTTTGCTTCATAGTGACCCTTGGTGCCTTCTTCGACATCTTGTTCGGGATCGAGAATGCTCTTGTGAAGATTCAGCTTGAAGCTGATCGTGTGTTGGTAGGCATCGGCAACGACAACCGTTACCGTGGTGTTTTCCGATGTTACCTTCGACCAGTCAACCGTGAGATAGAAGCGTTCTTCGATTTTGACATTACCCGAATACACGCCGTTTGTCAGGGGCAGTGCGGTCTTATCATAGGTGGACAGTCTGATGCAGTCGGGCAGGGTGATCGTATAATCGTACGCCTTCATACCGAGCGAGAAGATATCGATGAATCTGGCATCGTCGGTCAGGGAGTCAAACGAAAGCTAAACCGGCGCATTGCCGAGCTGACCTTCTACAGCCGCGCCCACACCGTCGGTAGCAACATCCTCAGAGAGGTAGGTCACTGTCGGAGCACCCGCGATCACGGGAAGACCCTGCGCGGTCTGATAGGGATTCATAATGCCTTCCCATTTACCGTTCGAGAGGGCGCAGTAATCGATGACGCTCTGGAGAACCGCCTTGTGTGCCGCTTCAGACAGCATCGCATATGCGTTGACCGAGGCAAATCTGCCCTGCGAGAGGTAAAGGGCGTTCTTTTGTTCATATACATTCTTCTGCAAGGTGAGCAGCGTAGCAACAAATTTGTAGTGTACGATCTGTTGATAGCTTGTGCGTTCGCTTTCAGGAAGCTTTTCACTGATCGCGGCAGACAGCGCGGTGATCTCGGAAACGAGATTGATCATCCGCTCGGCTTCGTCTCCGACATAGACGCCCGAATACTCTGTACCTTCGCCATAGCCCTGATATTCGGGCTTATAGGCAAATGCCAGCTGATAGAATTCGTTCATTGTCTTGGCAAGCGTCAGGGCATCGTCATTTGAGAGGGTGAAGGTTTCCTTGAAATAGTTTGCCAGGTATTCGTTGAGGCTGTCGCGTGTGATCGAATCTTCGTCCCACGCAAGATCCATAAAGAAGTTGATCGAGATCTCGGCAGGCTTCAGGTCGCCGACATTCAGAATCCAGAGATCGTCTTCGCCTGCTTGGAATGCCTTATCCATTTCGGCGTAAATGTTCGAAAGGGGCATCGTATCGATCCAGAGGTAGCTTCTCGGTACACCGTAGTAGGATACGTGATAGTACACGCCAAAGCCTTCGTAGGTGGCAAGCTCTTCCTCGTTGGGCATCTGACGGACATAACCGTAGTTATCGTCGCAGAAGAGGATGATACAGCTTTCGGGAAGGGAGAGGTCGTATTTGTAATACTCGGCAGCTTCCTTATAAACGGCGTAGCAGGTGGGGAAGGTGACCTCATAGCCAAGCTCCTCGGAGCGGATGGCTTCGTATTTTCTCAGAATGTCTAACTGTGCTTCCACAGCAGACTGTACGACGGTGGCTTTGGATGCCCAGCTCTTGTCACTGAGAGCCGAGCAAAGGATCTCGGAGTCGTGTACGCCGCGAAGACCGATGGTGTAGATATTGTCAAAACGGTAGTTGGTGGCAACGCGTTCTTCCCAATATGCGTTCATGGCTTCGGCGTTGACGGTGTAGTCGTAGGAGGATTTCCAGGAGTTGTTGATCTTCTTTAATCCGTATTTGCCAACGTTTCTTTCGCACCACGGAACCCATTCGGTTTCGTTGTTGCAAAGCATCAGCTCACAGTGGCTTGAGCCCATAACGACGCCGTAAGCATCGGCAAGCTCGGCGTTATAGGCAATGCCGGTTTCGGGATTGATCTCCTTGTTAAAGGCATCCGAAAGATTGTGCATCGCGGGCCAGAGGGTATTTGCCTTGAGGCGCAGGATCAATTCAAAGACCTTTTTATAGGTTTCGGGATTGGGCGAGCCGGGGCTGTCGGTAGCGT
>JAFTKF010000208.1 GCA_017453405.1 Clostridia bacterium | reverse complement strand
GGGGCACGTGATCGAAAAACTCAATAAATGTCATACCGATTCCTTTCTTTTTAACGATGCATTCGAAGCAAAGCCAGCGCGTCGGTGATATCGCGCATATGCTCACGCTTTCTGACACTGGTCAGCGGAATTGTTTGTATGTCCTGTGTCGCACCCGCATACAGCACTGCTGTCTGCATCGAGCACGCGTTATCTTGTGAAAAGGCAAGAAGCCTTTCGTATAAAAGGCGGTTTTCGGGGTTGTCGTACTGTGCGGCAAGAGACGCCGATACGCTTCCTTCCTGCAATTTGGAAAAATAACCGCGAGCCGTTGCCTGATACGGGATCATCGGACAGCCCGTTTCGCGGTGAAAGCGAAGCTCCTTTTCACGCGAAACGACAAGGGTCGCATCCCCTTGCGGCAAAGGATTTTCCCGAATGGGACTAAAACGGTTGGAGACCGCCGAAAAGCCGATGAGAGACTTGGCGCGCGCATACCGTTCTGCCTCAAACAGCCGCTCTGCCGTGTAATTGGATGCGCCGTAATAGCGGATCTTGCCCCTTGCCACCAAGTCTTCCATCGTCTCGATGATCTCCCCGATCTCCCGTGTGGGATCGTCGCGGTGGAGCCAATAGAGGTCGATGTGATCAAGCCCCAGCGTCAAAAGGCTTTCGTCAAGGTCGGATACGATCTCGTCATAAGACAGGCGCATTTTCTGCGGTGTATGCAGATGGTAATGTGCGCCCTTGGTAGCAATGATGACACTCTTTTTTGTTTTTTTCAGCCATTTGCCCAGAAAACGCTCCGAGGCATTGCCTGCCCCCGGTACCCATTTTCCGTAAATGTTCGCCGTATCGATCAGATTGCCCCCGGCATCCACAAAGGCGTCCAGAAAATACGCGGCATCCGCATCGCTGACAGCCGTGCCGAAGTGATCCGCACCCAAGCCGATCTCGCTGACACTAAGCGATGTCTTTCCCAATGTTACCATACCCATCACCCCTTTTTTTCATTATAGCACAGCTCGGTTCAAATTGCAATTCTTCAAGAAAAAAAACAAAGAGTTTGCAGAGAAAACTCTTGTTCTCTTCTGCAAACTCTTTTTCAAAATACTCAGTCGGTGACAACCGTATCTTCCAGCACTGCGGTGATACCCTCGCCGTTCAGATGGTTCTTGGTGAGAAGCGCGTTCACCAGCGCATCCATTGCGCGGCGATTCTTCGCGATCAGCGAAACGGTGTAGCGAAGCTCTTCGTCAAGAATGGCATTGACTCTCTCGCGCACCTCAGCGGAAAGCGCATCGTTGGCAGTTTCGGCATTCACTACGCCAAGACCGAAGGTCTTATCCATACCGTAGGTGCAAAGCATTGCCGTTGCCACGCGCGTTGCGGTCGCAAGGTCGCCCGAAGCACCCGTGGTATAGCCGTCTTTCTCGCCGTAATAGACGATCTCAGCGGCTCTGCCCGCGAGCGCGGTGCGGATTCTCTGAAGCAGATCTTCCTTCGAATACGAGCCCTTCGATTCGCGGTCCTCGTGCTGCATATAGCCGCCGTGATTGCCGCGTGCCACAACCGTGACATACGAGGGGCGCTCGCCCGAAAGCCAGCATACCAGCGTATGACCTGCCTCGTGGCGTGCCGTGCGCTCCAGCTCTGCGGGATCCCATTTCTTTTCCTCGCCGCTGACAAAGGTCTCAAAGGCTTCCTCCATCACAGCGTCGTCCACCTTCAGATCCTTGGCGCGAATAGCGTTACGGAGTGCCAGTTCAAAGATCGAGTCAAGCTGTGCGAGCGACATACCCGTCGAGCGCATTGCCAGATTGCCGATCTCTTCATCGGATAAAACGATCGCCTCGTTTTTGGATGCGCGCATCGTAATGAAACGGCGGCGCTCTTCCTTATTGGGCAGATCAATGTAAATGCGTCTGTCGAAACGGCGCATCAAAGCAGGGTCAAGGCTCTTGGCACTGCCGGGCTCTACATCAAAGTTGGTAGCGGCAAGCACAAAGATCGGCTTGGTGGGATCGGTCTTGAAGCCGTCCATCTCGGTCAGAAATGCGGTCAGAACATCCTCTGCACCGCCCGTACCGCTGCGGTTCTTCGCAATTGCGTCGATCTCGTCAATGAAGAGGATCGAGGGGGCGTATTTTCTTGCCGCATTGAACAGCGCGTGTACTTCATCCGAGCCCTCTCCCGTGAACTTCTTCAGGAACTGATTGCCCTCGGCGGCAATGAAGGTCACATCGGATTCGCCTGCCATCGCCTTGGCAAGCAGGGTCTTACCCGTACCGGGAGGTCCGTACAAAAGAACGCCCTTCGGTGCTTTCACACCCTTGCCCATAAAGCGCTTGGGATTCTTCAGATAATCAATGAAATAGTTCAGCTCGCCCTTGGCATCGGCAGCACCGATGACATCGTCAAAGTGGACGTTCGGACGGGATACGTTATCGATCACGCTCTTGGAGGCATCATCGGCATCGGGCGCAAGCGACAAAACAAAGTCATACAAGCGGATCTCAGCCGAAGTACCGTCTTCGGATACGGTTTGTGCGGTTTTAAAGGAAATAATGCGGTTGGCGCCCGAAAGACGGAGCATACTTGCCTGACGGTGCAGTGCCACGCAGGCTTCCAGGATCTCTTGTTCTACCTTGCCGCTCTCATTCACAACCATTGCGCCTCTGACGCCCTCACGTGCAAAGGAAAGCATTTCTTCGGTGTCAAAATCATCATCGTCGCGGTTCAACAGATAAACCGGCAACGAGCTTCCGATCTCTACAAGATAGCGCATAAAGTCACGTGCTTCGGATTCCACATCCTCACGGTTCAGAAGCGCACGGGATGCCTCGTCAGCACCGCAGAAAACATCAGCAAGCACAAGGGTCACATCGTGTGCGGCGATCGCCTTTTTGGCGTCTGCAAGGGTAGCGGCACCCACGACCTTAACCTCACGGCACTGCTTCTTGACAAGCGCAACCGTCGCATCGTCTGCCAGCACCAGAACCGTCTTTTCTTCCTCGTCAATAAAGCAAGCCTTGACATCATCCTTGGCGCGGTCAAGCGAGCAGGTCATTTTTACCGTTTCCAGACGGTCAACACCGTAAGGCGTTTTGTCCGATTCCAAGAGACGGAACAATTCATACAGCTCGTCATTGAAGAAGGTCTGCGCACGGCCCTTGACCGTTCTGGCATCGGCGGCAGCACCCTCGGAGAACATCAGCGCAACAGGAACGGTAGGATCGATATCCAGCTTGATCGAAACACCGCGTTCCAGACGGTCGGCATTGACCGTAAGCTCCTTATCAACGATCTTGATCAGCTGTGCGGCACCGATGTGGTTGAACATCACCACGTTGCCCGAAGCAAAGCGCGAGCAGATCGCGCCCGGGAAGGCAGGCTCTTGCGTGCCGGGCTTGGTTTCGGAGGAAAGCGCCTTGATAATGCGCTTACGCGATACCGTCGACAGATTCGGAATGGTGGGATCTTCATACAGGCGTTTGCCGACATTGGTTGTGAAGATCAGAATGGTATCGGCAAAGGAAACCTCGTTATCGGTAAAATTGTCGCGGATTCTGCCCGCATCAAGGATCTGCAAGAACAGATGAATGACGGTCAGATGCGCCTTTTCCACTTCGTCAAACAGAAGGATACAGTGCGGATTTTCCTCAACGAAAGAGGTCACGTTACCGGCTTTACCGTTTTTATAGACCTTGTCCGAGCCGCAGAATTCGATATTGGCTTCCTTGTCGGCATATTCACTCATATCAAAACGGCAGTAAGGAAGCTCAAGATTCTGCGCGATCTCTTCGGCAAGGAAGGTCTTACCTGTGCCGGGAGGTCCTGCAAACAGGAAGGTCGCACGCGGCTTTTTGTTACTGCGATTGGTCAAAGAAGTCAGCTCAGCGCGGAAATAGCCTGCCGTAAAGGCACTGATGGCGTGATCCTGACCGTAAACCACATCGAGAAGCTTGTCACGCACCTGATTGACCTTGCTGACAAGACCTGCCACCTTGCCGCGTTCCTTCGGGATCTTCTTGGGCGCGGGCGGAGTCTCAACAGGCTTTTTCGGTGCGGTGGGGGGCGTCGTCGGCGTTTCATCCTCGCCGTCGGTCGTATCGGTCGTGCCGCCGCTCGGCGTTGTGGGCTTCATCATCGAGATCAGCATATCCAGCGCCGAATCGGTGGTTTTGGGGGCAGCGCCCTTATCGGCGGGCACAAAATTCTTGATCGGTGCGGGGGGATCGCGATAGAGACGGCTGAGAAAATCAGGGGCTGTCAGGGGATGATCGACCTCGTGCATCGCACGGTCGAGCATCTGCCCGAACAAAAACGCTTCGATCGCCGACTTGTCCTGAGAGCCGGCAATCAATTCGGCAAGGGAGTCAAGCAAAGTATCCAGCGAAGGCAAGTACTTGGCAAGTGCTTCCTTCATCTGACGGAATTCCTCTACGCTGTCGGCCGTATCCAGACAAGAGAGGGTATTGGGCGCACTGTCGTCAGCCACAAGGCGCAGTGCGGCGATCCAGAAATGTGCGGCAATGATCGCGCCGCCCGAAAGTTTTGGCTCTTCTTTACGGGCGCGTTGTAACAGTTCTTCCAAAAGAGCGCTTTTTTGTGTGGTCATAAGCATCCGTCGCAATCGATATCGGTTGCTTCCTTTCTTTGAAGTATTCGAAAAACGGACAGGGCATCCCCCTGCCGTCACCAATGGCTTTGTGAGTGTTCCTTGAAAAGCGAAAAAACGGAAAAAGAATCCTCCCTTCCCGTTTTCCCGATGGTTCAGTTCTTTGTGCCATCAACAGCATCCGACTTTTTCAGGCTTTTTTCGCCAAGCAGTCTGAGCCCCGACATCATCACCGCACCCAGTGCATTGCCGATAAGAACGACAACAATGAACAAAACGCTCTTCAGCGAGAAGGCGTAACCGAGCGCCAGATAGAACATATCGGCGATCGAGTGCTCAAAGCCTGCAAGGATGAAGGTAGGAATGCCGAAAAAGATGGCAAGCGACGATTTGTTTTCGCGGAAAATGCTCACCGCGGCATACATCAGAACACCGCAGAACACCGCGCGGATCAGCGTCGCATACAACGCCTGCGAAAGCTTTGCTTGCGCAATGGCTTCCGCCGCCGTGTGATAGCTCGGGAAGGTCAGAGCAATCAGGACACCGCAAACAAGCGTTGCGAGAAAATTACCGAGAAGTCCCCAAAGAAGCGCGGAAACATCTTCCTTGGTGTGGGAAAGGGGTAAAAAGCCAACCTTGCCCGTGAAGAGCGAATAGCCCTTCATACAAATGGTCAACAAAGCGATCGAGAAAAAGACCGCTCCCACAACCTTGTTTTCCGAAGCAACATAGACTGTACCGCCAATGGCGATCATAATACCGGCTAAAAAGCCTTCAATGGTTTTTTTAATCATACTGTCTCCTTTTTTCGGTTCCGTTGCCCTGAAAAAAGAAATGGGCACACGGTGGTTAAAACTGTGTGCCCAGACGGTCGGCGTTATGTGAATTACCGTAACTCCCCGATGGTGCCCCATCTTTTCCGTCAGTCGCTACGGTTCGACTGTATTATACCATACTTACGGCATTTTGTCAAGATACCCGCTTCGAAAATAGCAAAAAAGCATCACAAAAGAATGGGTTTTGACTATTTCGCAACCGAGCCGTAGATTTCTACATCGGCAAGACGCGCAACACCGTCGTCTCCGCCATCCCTTACCGTGATCCGCACGTGGGTAACGCCTTTTTCGTCAATGGCAAGCTTGGAAATGGCATCGGTGTTGTCTTCCACCGTCTTTACCTCTTCAAAGGTCACGCCATCCCGCGAGACCGCTACCGAAAACGCACGCGTGTTGAGAAGAGGATTCTTCCCTGCCGTCTCAGCGTGATACAGAACAAGGCGCGAAAGATCATAGGTACCGCCGAGCGAGAAGGTCAGCGAGGTCGCGCCGACACGGTCCGCCGCCCAGAGCTTAGAGCGGCTGCCATCGGTCAGATAGCCCTTCTCGAGTGTGTTGCCATCTGCCGTAACACCAAGACCTGAGGACATCATAAGATTGAAGTCAAGCCCGTTCGCCTCGCTGTATAAGGCATAGAAATGATCGGCACGCACGAATTCCACGTTCGGATAGATCTTCTGCAGTCTCGTTTCAAGGTCGGCAATGCCGTTTGCCGAGAAATCCTCTGCCCAGACCGAGATCTGAAGCGCTAAAAATTGCGGCTTACTCTTATCAAGACCGAGCATCGAAGCCACAAGGCTGTTATACGCCTGATCAAGACTTGTCGCATAGCTGGGAAGCACCTGCTGGATCAGCTTACCGTTGACCACAGCGGTCAATTTTTTGTCCTGATTGTTGAAATCCTGAACCGTCAAGCCCCACAGATAGGAGGCGTCCTTGGTATACACATTCATCTGTGCAAGCGTTGCCTTATCCCAGATGGTTGCCACACGCAGACCGCAACGCTCGAGATAGCGATCGGTCACCGAAACATAGGCTTTGAGATGATCGCGGCTTGCCATATAGTCCCCGACGGGTGCGCCGTTTTCCCACAGCGTATTATAAAAAAGATTGTAGCCGTAGCCCGAAGGACCGCAGATCAGGCAATCGTTTGCCGTTGCCGAGCTGTAATAGTAGTTGAGAATATTCGGCGCAATGTCATAAAGCGCGGGGGAGATCGTCCAATTGATCGGCACCTTTCCTCTGCCCGAATTCCATTTCAGGCGCATTGCGTGCTGATTATATTGAATGTTGTCGCCGTCGCTGACGACGATCATCACATAGGTCTTGTTCGAAAGCTCAGGCATATCGGGCACTTCGTCAATGCGGATCGTATGCGAAAGCGAGGAATAGACCGAAGCGTTGTTGAAAAAGTCGGCAGGAACCGAACACAAGCCGTTCGACGCCACCGTGGAAATGCCCGAGCGTTCGGAGGTAAACCAGCCCATCACCACGCCGTTGCCGGGCTTCATATCCTGCAGAAACTTCTCAAACACCGCCTTTTCTTCGGCGTTCATACAGTCAAGATACACAGTAGCCGCACCGACACCCACCGAATAGTCGTGCAGATTGTAGGTATTGGCAGGGTCAAGTGAAACAAGAAGCCGCTTTTCGCAGTCCTTCCAGTACGTATTGTAAAGATAGGTATAAATATCCACCGCCGAGGTATAGGAAAGCGGGATCAGATTCTCGATCACGTCAAGCTCCACCCCTGCCGCCTGCCACGCGGCGTGCACTTCGGGTGTCATCGGGATCGCATTTTTCAGCCCCGCCAGCGTGATCGCAAGATTGCGGTAATGCTCACTTTTGGCAGGGGAATACAAAATCACGCCCGAGGCTTCCTTGGCAAATTCCGCAATCGTTTTCATGGCAGCGCCTTCGGAAATGGTACGCACATTCTTGCCGATCTTACTCGACCACGCCGTTGCGCCCTCTTCGCTGTTTTCCAGCACCATCAGACGGGTCTCGGTCTTGTTGACAATGCCCTGCAGTGCCATGACCGAAAGCAGCTCCTCGCCTTCAAAATAGTCGCGGTAAAAGGCTTTGAGTCCGCCCGTCGCTTCGGGAAACCACGGAAGCATCTGATCCTCATTCCACTGAATCCCGCTCACGGCGACATCCACAAGATTCGGATAGCTTTTGGAAACCTCGGCATGGGTGCTTGCGGGGGCACTCGTTTCGGGTAATGCCGTCGTATCGGCAGTATCCGTGCAGGCAACCGCCAACACCAGCAGAAAACTCACAAGAATAACGAGAACAATTTTTTTCATAAGGGCTGATCCTCCTTGATACGGTTTTCATCACGCAGTCTGACAAGACGGCTGATCAGTTCATATTCGGTCAGAACGGTTTTTCGCATATCCGTTTTGCCGATCGAATGGCAAAGCGGCTCATTCCCCGTTGCCCTGAGCGCCAAGCGGAAGCCTTCGTTTTCATTGAGCGCCGCATACGCGCGATCCAGCAGGCACTGATAGGCATCGGATGTGCGCACATACGCCACCCCTTGCCAATACAGCTTACCCGTCAGCCGCCACCAAAACGAGGACAGCTTGCGGCGATGCACCTTCTTCGCCGTCTTACCCGTAAGAGAGACAATGGCAAGCTGTTTTTTGGGGTTCTTCACCTTCAGCGACTGCAAAAATCCCTCCATCGATGCACATACCACGCCATCCAGCACAAAGGTATGCGCATAAAAATTCGAAAGCCTGCAATACGGCTCACAGCTATCCGAACGAATGTCTGCCACAACGCCACCACCTTTTCTATGATACCTCAGTATACCATATTTTTTCCGCGCTGTAAAGAGCAACTTACAAAAAACGCTTGCCAAGCCCTACCGATCTGTGCTATACTGTAAAAAAAGAAAGGAGCATCCTTTATGAATTTGTTTACCAAACAGCCCCTCCCCACAGAAGAAGCACCGATCAAGGATGCCGCAGGCAGAGCGCTCCTTACCATGCGTGTGCGGGATGATACCGATTTTCTCTCCCCCTTTTCACAAAGCAATACCCCCGTTATCGCCTCGGATGTCGCGGATTTTCTGAACAGCCGTATCGAAACCGTATCGCCCGATAGCGGTATCCATTTAGAGATCCATTCGGATTGCATCACCGAGGAGGAAGCCCTGCTCTACCACAAGGGCATCAAGGCTTACTATACCGAACAGTATCACAAAACCCGCCGTGAACTGCGCCGCAATAACCGCTTGGCACTTCTGCTCCTCATCCTCGGCGTGATCACCCTCAGCGTGATGATCTTTGTCGAAGCCCTGTTTGAAAATGTCATCTGGACCGAAGTCATCGACATCGCCGCGTGGGTCTTTTTGTGGGAGGCCGTGTATCTCTATTTCTTAGAAAACCGCTCCCTGCGCATCCGCTGCCGCCAATCCCTCTCCCTCACCCAAGCCGAAATCACATTCCTCCCCCTCGACAAATAACCCACCGCAAAACACGAAAGCTTTGCGCGAATGAGCGTAAAAAAGAGAAATATCCCGACAGACCGAAATCTGTCGGGATATTGTTATATGTCGTAATCCGTCTTCAAAGATACGATTACTGAATGGTAATACCGTTCAGACCGTTATAGAAGAACGTGGTCTCGCCATTGCCGAGAGTTGCCGCATTTTCAGCGGTGATCAGCGTATCACCGTAGTAGCAATTCTTGAAAACGATTGCAGAAGTCTTGGAAGTATCAAACTCAAAGCCTTCTTCGAATACGCAATTCTCAAAAACAGATGCGTTGTAAGGACGGCAGAATGCATAACCCTGACCTTCACCGAAGCTACAATTGGTGAATACAACTTCCTTATGTACATCAGAGAAGCTGGTCCAACCGTTCAGCGTCGAATTGCTGATATAGACACCGTATTCCTTATTGCCGCCATCAGAGTTGAAGGTGTAAACTGTACCGTCGATGGTTACGTTTTCAATATAAACATCGGCTGTTGCGCTGCCCATGAAGATACCGCGCATACCTCTATTGATGGTAATGTTCTTGATCGTACCGCCGGTCGTGTGAACAGCTGCATCCCAAGTACCCCAGTTGTTAATACCAAGCGAATATCCGTTACCGTCAAGCACACCGCCCTTAACAGAAACGCCGGTTGCGCCATACCCACTGTTAGCGGTAGTTGCATTGGTATCAACAATCATATCATCAGTAAGTACAACATCCTTACCGCTATTTAAAGCTGTATCAAGCGCTTCAGTATCATTCGAGGTAATAACCTCAATGGTGCCTTTCGTTACCATATACATATCGCCAACAGCAGTGACCTTGTAGCCTTCTGCAAGATATTTATCTGCGGGCTTACTTGCAAACGTACCGCCGGTAATGGAGATCGGACCGCCCCAATCAAGGAAAGCATTCGCAAATGTACCACCGTTAACGATGAGAGAACCTGTATAGGTTGCCAAACCGTAACCGCCATTGGAAGCCGAGAACGTACCGCCATTAATAACCATTTTGGTTCCCGTCATAATGTACGCCAGAGAGCCGTCAACATTGCCCTTGTGAGTATACGTACCACCATTAACAGTCACTTCAGTGCCTTCGCCACCAATATAGAACACATGGCTGGAACCGCCCATACCATTCATCGTTACAGTAGCATCATAGATATCCGTATCACCGTAAAGAGCGATTGCGCCGTGATTAGAGGTAATTGTAGCATCCTTAATCGTCATTTCTCCATAGCTATTGATTGCGTAGGAAGGCCAACTGCTACCTGTTTTGGGTGCGCCTTCAATGGTTGTACCGTCTACCGTCAACGATGCACCTGCAGCATTGTAAATAGCAGAACCACCATTGTCAGCGCTGGACTTGATTGTACCACCGACAAGAACAAGCTGACCTTCGTTTCTCAAAACGTGACCTGCGCTCTTGTGAATGTTACCAGTAACGGTCTTGCCATTCAGTTCAACCGTTGCAACAACATTTGCGGGGATCGTAAGACCTTGATTCGCTTCAAGCTTAACATCCTTATAAAGCTTGACATCGCCACCCTTGGTGAGTGCGTTGCCAAGGGATGCTACATCGGTAACAGCCCAGTTACCATCGGTATCCTTGCCGTCAATGATCAGCGTGCCCGTGCCGGTTGCGCTGTATGCCTTACCGACGATCGTGTTGTTCGAAACATCAACCGAAGCATCAGCAGCAGTCAGCTTGCCGGTGAATTCACAATTGGTAAAGGTTACCGTTGTGCCGGTCTGATTGTGCCATACGCCTGCGATACCGCCGATTTCGTCAGCATCTTCAGGGTATGCGGGATCAAAGAAGGTACCGGTAACGTTACCGGAGCATTTGATGTTTTCGAATTTGTTGTTGTAGTGTGCGATACCGAACACGCCGCCGATGTCGCAAACATCACCAATAACATCGATGTTGGTGGTGATATTCTTGAAGGTGTGACCGCCTTCGCCGTTGAAACCGACAACGCCGCCGACATAGGTGCGGTAATGCGTATCGCCTACGGTGGAGATTGCCTTAACATAGGAGGTTTCATCCGCGTTAACCGTGATGTCCGTCCAATCGCCATATGCATTCTTACCGCCAACACCGCCGACATACGAGAGACCGTTGACTTCAACGTGACCGGTAACGGTGATATTGGTAAAGGTTGCGGTCCAAGGATGACCCGCAACAACACCGACATTGGTATAGCCGGTGACAATTGCATTCTTGACAGTCAGGTTCTTGATTTCTTTGGCTTCGACTTTACCAAAGAGACCAACATTACTCTTGCCGCTGGTCACTTTCAGGTTGGAAACAGTCTTGCCGTTACCGTCAAAGGTACCTGCGAATCCGTTGATAGGCGTCCATTCCATATTGAGGAGGTCGATATCAGCGCCGAGAATGACAGTCTTGCCCTTATAGGTATTGCCTGCGTTGACATCCTTCGCGAACGCAATGAGTTCTTCCAGCGTGAAGATCATCGTAGCGCCCTTGTTGTCTTCGTTCAGCGTAATGTCAGCGACAGAATTCGTACCAACAGTCGTGTTCTTACCAACGCGGCCAACGACTGCTGCCATATTCTGATTGGGTGTGTCACCGTCATACTTACCGGGAACGCCAATGTAGCTCAGCGTAACACCTTCAACGGTGTTGTCGGAAGCTTCGATCGTTCTGTTGACACCGTCAAATGCAAGCATACCTGCGATACCGCCGAGGTCTCTGTATGCCATAACGGTAGAATTCTTGGCAGTGTTGCCAATCATATTGCCGTTATAAACCTGACCTGCGATAACACCTGCCTTAGCACCGCCATCGTAAGTACCGTCTGCTGTCAGATAGGGGGTAGCAATAACAGTTGCCTTTTCAACCGAGCAGTTCTTGATGCAGTTTGCCGCAACATAACCGCCGCCCACAACAGCACCGACATAGTCGTTACCCGAAACGTAAGCATTGACAATGGTTACGCCTTCGATGTGAGCACCAACATAGGTAGCGCCAATCAGACCAACGTGCTTTTCACCAACAGCTCTGAGGTTCGAAATGGTGTAGCCGGTACCAATGAACGTACCCTTAAAGGGTGCACCGCTCTTACCGATCGGCGTCCAGTTTACGTTATTGAGGTTGATATCAGCACCAAGCTTAACGGTCTTACCCTCAAAAGAGTTACCGTCATTGACAAGCTTAGCAAGACCTGCAAGCTCGCCTGCATTGGTCAGCGTGAATTCGGTGTCGGTATCATTGTACCAAGTGGTATCCACTTCGCCAACCCAAGGAGCAAGCTCGTCATAATCCGTACCAAAGCTATCGTTTTCAGCCGTGTACTGCGTTGCGAATACATTGATACCGAGGTTGATGACGGGCGTGTTGGTGCCGGTCTGGAAGTTGGCTTCGTTGCCAACCGTTTCGGGCATATACACAACGAGGGTTACATATTCAGCGTCACCCTTCTTTTCAAGCTTAGAGCTCTTAGCATAGCCCTTCGAAATGATCTTGGCATTTTCAACCGCGTCACGGGCAGCGTCACGGGTATCGAAGAATGCCTCGTCAGCGCTTTCGATCACGCCGAATTCAATGTAATCGGACAGGAAGAATACCTCGCCTGCGGCATTGATGCCTGCAGATTCGGAAACGATGTTCACGCCAAGATTATACTTGAGCGCAAGGCTTCCGAGGTTCGATACCTTGAGGTAAACAACCTCTGTGTGTCCGGGTTCCCAAAGTGCGTCTTTTTTAAAGACATTGGTTTCGTCATCAAACGCAACCCACTTTGTGCCGTTGTAGTATTCCAGCTCTACATCAAGGTTACCGGACATAATGACGTTATTCGAGGACGTAACCGAGTCGGTAAACCAAGCGTAGGTCGTACCCATCAGCGAGCTGAAGCACAAGAGCAGTGCCATCAAAGACGCCAAAAGCGCACGACGGGTGTTTTTCTTGTTAGTCATAATTTCTCTCCTTTTCATAATATTGATATGTGCGGACTAACGCAACGTATAGTTTATCACAGAATTCCCCAAAAAGCAAGAGTAATTTTAGAAATGCTTGATTTATTTACAGTTTATTCATCGAAATTATCTTTTTATGCTGTAAAAATATTAAGAAAACCTCGCCAAAAGTGTTTTCTCAGCGAAAAGATGACAAATAGCATTGCAAGGACGGTCGGGGATGCCTGTCTCGGGTTTTCGTCAAATTGTATGTTCCTTGAAGCGTCTGTCAAGTTGATCCGCAATTTCTCCGTCTCGTGTCAATTGGGATTTTGAAAAAATAATTATTTTTTTCAAAAAAACGCTTGACAAAATCCCTTTTTTGTTGTATACTAACTGAGTACGAAATACTGTACTGTGTGCGCCCGTAGCTCAGTGGATAGAGTGCCCGGCTACGAACCGGTAGGTCGCAGGTTCGAATCCTGCCGGGCGCGCCAACAAAACAGAACATTTGTCTACTGACAAATGTTCTGTTTTTGTTTATCCAAGCCGCAGTAGGGGTCCCCGAAGCGAGCTTGCCGAGCTTTGGGGGTTCCCGTAGGCTTGGCATATCATCAGCCCCTGTGGGGCTGTATCTCATCACGCGCCAGCGTGCACATCATCAGCCCCTGAGGGGCTGTATCTCATCACGTATATATCATCAAACAAGGCAGACCGCGGTCTGCCTTGTTTGCATATTCATTTTCACGCTTTCGGTTTCTTTCTCTTTCCCACAAAGCGGATCAGGACAAAAACACCCACAACGGCAAGAACACTGCTCAGAAGCGCGATAAAAAGATATACCGTAAAGGAATCCACACTTCCCGTCTCAATGTTATACTGCGCGGCGATATCGGCGGCAAGGGCGTTTTCGCTGACATCCAGAAGCAGATTTTCGCAAGAAGCAAAGCAATCCACGCCAATCTCGCTGACCGAGGCGGGGATCTTTAGCTTTCCGAGGCGTACACAGCCGTCAAATACCTCGGCATCAAGAGACTGCAAGCCCTCGGGCAAGGTGATCGTTTTCAGATACGCACATCCCGAAAAAGCACCTCTGCCGATCGAGCGAAGGGTCGAGGGAAGCTCTACTGTTTGCAGATCGGGGGCATTGGCAAAGGCAAATTCGCCGATCGCCACCACGCCCTCGGGGATGATCACCTTTCGCAAAGAGCTTTCGTGACCGCCAAACGCGTGGGTATCGATATATTTCACGGGATGCCCGTCGATCTCGGACGGGATCTCCAGCGTTTTCGGATCAGCCGTATAGCCCTTCACCGTGGCATAGCCTTCGGCATCCACCGTGTATTCAAATTTGGCATCCAGCGTATCGGTAAAGCGAAAGAAAAAGAGAAAAAACGCGCCCAGCACGATCAAAAGCGCAATGCTGAACAAAAATCGCACCTGTTTTTCTTCGGAAGAAATTTTCATAATAGCCCCTTGATTCGTTGTTTTCATTGATTAACGCTATTATAGCAAGTTTTTTGGTTCTTGTAAAGGGTTTTTGGTAAACTCCCCAAAAAAGCGGGCATACTATCGGTATATTGCTACCAAAGGAGCGATGTATGCAAGAATTTTCCACCGATTTCACCCTGCGGCAACAGCAGATTGAAGCCGCCATCGGCTATGGCAACGCCTTTGACTGTCAAAAACGCCCCATCACCGTCGCAGGCGCGCGCGGATATCTCTATTTTTTCACCACACTCTCGTCCGACGAGCTTCTCAGCGACCTTGTTTTTCGCTATCAGGCAACCGATGTCAAAAAGCCACCGAAAACTGCCGAGGAATTTCTGTCACTCGTCGTTCCCTACGGTGCTGCCACCAAGGAACGCTCTGTCACGGCAGCTTCCCGTCTTGTTCTGTCGGGCACATCGCTGTTTTTGTGCGAAGCCTTTCCCGAAGGGATCATCACCGACACCCGTGCGCTTCCCTCGCGTTCGGCAGAAGAACCCGACTGCGACCGCGTTCTCTACGGCTCGCGTGACGGGTTCACCGAGCTTCTCAAAACCAACGTAGCCCTTCTCAGGCGCCGTGTGCGCTCGCCGCATTTCACCATCAAGCTCTTTGAGATCGGCGAAGAAAGCCGCACCGATGTCGCGCTTTGCTACGATGCCTCGCGCGCCGACCCTGCCTATGTCAACAAGGTCAGCAAGAAGCTGTCTTCGATCAAGGTCGATGCCTTGACCGTCGGGCAGGAATCGCTTGCCGAATGCCTGATTCCGCAAAAATGGTATAATCCCTTCCCAAAATTCCGTTATACCGAGCGCCCCGACACCGCCACTGCCACCCTGATGGAGGGAAATCTACTCATTTTGTGCGACAACTCACCGCAAATTATGCTTCTCCCGACCTCCATTTTTGATTTTTTGCAGGAGAGCGATGATTACTATTTTCCGCCCATCATCGGCACGTATCAACGCTTCGTGCGCTCCACGATCTTTTTCATCACGCTTTTTTTTGCCCCCCTTTGGTATATGCTGATCACGCATCCCGACCTGATCCCCGAATCCCTTGCCTTTATCAAGGTGGACGATCGTGGGGCTTTGCCCATCTTTTTTCAGATTCTGATCGTCGAGCTTCTGCTGGACGGTCTGCGCCTTGCCTCCCTCAATACACCCTCCACCCTCGGCAGTTCTCTTTCGGTGGTCGCAGGTCTGATCCTCGGCGATTTTGCAGTGGATGTCGGTTGGTTCATCCCCGAGGTGCTTTTGTATATGGCATTCGTCGCGATCTCCAACTACTCCCAACCCTCCTTTGAGCTGGGCTACGCCTTTAAATTTATGCGGATCTTTCTTCTGGTGGCAGTCGGCTTTTTCGGTATTGCCGGCTTTATTGGCGGAACGCTTCTGATCATTTTCACCATCGCTATGAACAAATCTCTCGATGGCAGTCGCTCCTATCTCTATCCCTTGATCCCCTTTAACGGCAAAGCACTCCTGCACCATCTGTTCCGCACCAAGCTGAAGCCGAGAAAATAATCGCCACAGTCAAGACCACCACTTCAACCGATGGCTTGCACTGCCTCTATATGGGGCGACTCCCCCAAAAAAGGCATCAGATGATATGCTGGCACCACCCGCCTGCCACCCGCAAACAGGCTGTTACTCCAAGGCTCGCCCCTCGGGAGAGCTCCCGCGTTAGCGGGTGAGAGGGCTCTTACCTCGCGCGATTTGCCCTCTCCGTCGGCTTCGCCGCCACCTCTCCCGAAGGGAGAGGCTTTTCGTTAGCCTCATTATGGACACAAATGCATTGGACAAAGCCCATACCCTCAAAGCCACGCGCACCCAAAGCCTCGCCCTCTCGCTGTCGCTCCGCTCGTTTCCCGCCCCCGGTAGATCCGGGGGCATTGACACTACCAAAAAACGGTTGTCAGAAGTATCCTGACAACCGTTTTTTACGATTTTATTGTTTGGTATCAAACAGCATAAACTCAAAGAGTCTTACCGTGCCGGTTCCGCCGGCATCCGACTTGTACAGACGGATCTTGATATAGCGTGCGGACTGCTCGCCGATCTCTACCGATACGGTAGCGGCGGTATTGTCCTTCTGATAGTCGACTGCGGTATAGGTCTTGCCGTCGGTCGATACAAAGATCTCCCATTCCTTCGTATTGAAGGTCTCGTTCAACGAAATACCGGCATTGACCAGCGTATAGGTGTCGAAGCTCTTGACAGCGCCGAGGTCGATCACAACCTCATTCTGAACACCGCTCATCGTCTGAAGATTCTTATTCACCGATGCCTGATAACGCGTGGTGAGGTCGCCGTCCACCAGATTCTTGGTCGCATTCTTCGAAAGTCCTTCTGTCGTTGCACTGTGGATGGTAGAGCCGATTGCGAGATTTGTACCATCGGTCACAGGCGTTGCCAAAGGCGTATGCGTGGGCGCGGTGGGTTCAGCCTTTTCCAGCATAGGATAGGTCAGGTCGGGAATATCATAACAATTCTCAATGAGGAAGTTATCCTGATAGTCACGGAAGCCTGTAAACTTCCAAGTGCCTTCGTCAAGCTCTTTTACGTATTTCAGACGAATGGCTTCCATCGATTCATAACCGGTCCATTCCTTGACCCAATTGTTGAAGACCGAGCCTACAACGTGAGGATCGTCGCTGACATTGGAAAGACCGTTCTTCTGACGCATCTTTGCCTCGTAAACGATATGGTCGATCAGACCGTGTTCATCGGGCGTGATCTTGCCGTCCTTGTTCTTGTCGGTGGTAGGCCATACCCAGTCAAGATATGCCATAAACCAGTTGTGCTGTGCATAGCCGTGCCAGTTGGGATTGTTCGTACCGTCGCCGTGGAAGTCACGGATCGAGGCATCGTTGACATTATAGATCTTGGCATATTTCGGATCGTAACCCCAATGGAAGAAACGGAAACGACCGTAGTCTGCCATTGCCTCGGTAAACCAACCGCCGCCGTATTCGATCGCGTAACCGCCCTGAACCGCGTGCGTGAATTCGTGCGCGAAAAGACCTACATCATCAGGACTGGAGTTGGCGAAATCAACCGATACACATACGCGGTCGCCTGCGTTGTAAGCAACACCGTCGTAATTTTTGTCTGCCTGAATATACAGAACGAGAGGCTCGCCACCCATTGCCCAACGCTGATAAGCGCGGGGATAGGAATTGTAAAGCACTTCGTAGCAGTTTTCGATATAAGACTTATCTCTGATCATTTCCCAGTCGCCGATAAAGATGAACTGGAAGGGCAGATCATACTTAGGAGCGGTAATATGTACGGGAATCGATGTCAGAACAGGATAGTTGGGGGCATCGGCGCAAATATTGATATAGAAGGTCTTGCCCTGCGAGTAGGGAACGGTGCACTTGGCAATACCCTTATACGTGCCGTTGCTACCCGACACCGAAATGCCGTCCTGCGTATATGCCGCCGTGCTCTGTTTGCCGCCTTCGGTGGGCGTTACGGTGATATAGAAATCCATCGGCAAGCTGCAGGTGAAATCAAACATCAGATAGCTGCCTGCTTTGGCAGTAACCTCTTTCCAGGAGGACTGCACGCGGACTTCCATTTCCACGACCTTGACCGAAACCGTCTTCGCAGCCTCGTCAACCGTGGTGATCGCGCCGATCGACGCCATCTTGGAAATTGCCGAATATTTCAGTGTGGTCTTCGTGCCGTCAGCTTCTTCTTTATACCAGCTGCGGTCATAGTTCTTATAATCGAGCTGCACTTTGGTATAAACATCTCTGCCACTACCCGAATAGGTAAATTCATTCACATTGATACTGTTGTCGGCAACCCATTTGGTCTCGTCGAGAATTGCCGTATAATACTCTGTCTCCTCGCGCTTCACGTTGGGGTCAGCCGTCGTTTCGGCGGGGGTGGTCACAGTCACCGTGCCGGTGGTCGGTGCAGTGGTATCTTCCACGCCTGCAGTCGTCGTCTCAGCAGGATCGCCGCAAGCTGCCAACAGAACAACAAGCACCAGCAGTATTACAATAATACCGTACAGTTTTTTCATTGGTTTCATTTCTCCTTATTCTTTGTTAAAACCGGGGTCATTTACAGTATAGCACAAAGCCTATGAAAATTCAAGCGCATTTTTTGAACTATTTACACAAGAGAATGTTCAAATTACGGCAACTCCTGCGCCAAGCTCTTCCATTTCTTCGCGATCACCGTCATATCGGCAAGCATTGCCTCACGTTTCTCAACATCCCGCAAAAGTGCCGAGGGGTGATAGACCGCCGTGATCTCAAACTCACCCTTTTTCACCCAGCTTCCGTGCTCCTTGGTGATACGGTAATCCTCGCGGATCAGGCGCATTGCGGCGATCCTGCCAAGACAAACGATCAGCTTGGGCTTGATCAGGCGGATCTGCTCCCTCAGGTGCGCAAAGCACGCCTCCTGCTCCGACGGCTCGGGGTCGCGATTTCGGGGCGGACGGCATTTGAGAATATTGGCAATATACACCTGATCGCGGTCGATATCCACCGCCGACAAAAACTGATCAAACAGCTGTCCCGCCTTACCCACAAAAGGAATACCCGAGAGATCCTCGTCTGCCCCCGGGGCTTCCCCGACAAACAGAAGCGTCGCCTTCTCGTTGCCGACACCGAATACATTGCGCTGACGGGTACGATACAGCGCACAGTCCTCACACGCCTCACAGCGTGCCTTCAATTCCTCCCAAGTCATCGTCATTACCACTTCTTTCGTTTATTCTTTGGAATTGTGAAAAGTCTTATGAAGATTTGCCCGACAAAAACACCATTCAACCTTTTTTCTATTCACGTTCGGCTGTTGTTGCCGAGCATACCGTAAAGGCGGACCGCGCGCTCGGAGCACAACAGCCTGCCCTCGGCAGCAAGCTGTGCCTTGGTCTCCTCCGGCTCACACTCCCCGAATTCCAGTGCCAGATCGGCATAGGACAGTCTTCCCTCGCCCGACGGATACGACAAAACAAGCGCATACCGTCCTCTGAAGTGAAACACACTGGCAGAGGCATCATAGCCCGCGCGAAGCAATGCCTCGCTTGCCGCAAGTAATGCTTCCATATCCCGAAAGCCGATCACACGCTGACGCATCCCGACAGACTCCGACTGCCGTTTATCGGAAAGCTTTGTCACAAAGATCTCGCATCCGCCCCGCCGTGAGGGATAGACCTCCACGTATAGCGCCTGATCGGCGGCATCAAAGCCCACCTCGGACTTCGCTTTCGCGAGGATCTGCCAGAGCGCCTTCTTGGTCTCCACGTTACTGTAATCGAATCCTTCGACCGTCAGTCCGTATACCGCAAGCTCTTCCTTTTGCAACGCGATCTTCAGTTTTTTGTCACGGATCACAATAAAATCCACTATGTATCATCCTTTCATCAGCAAAACATCAAATCTACTTCTATTATAATCGTTTGCTGTGAAAAAGGCTACCCCAAAATTTATGGTAAACTTGTCTCTTTTATGCAGTGAGAATCGGTATATTCCCACTTTTTTTCGCATACGATGCAGTACAAGCTTTCAAGTGTATTCTATCACAAAATCCAACGCTTTGCAAGCGTTTTTAAGCTTTTGCAAAACCTGTCACAATTTTTGCATAAGGAGAGTATCATCATGAAAAAAAGACCGCACGCAAAGCTCTCACTGTTTGCGGTATTGCCGCTTTTACTCTGCGTCGTGTTCCTGAAGCTCACCCTTGAGCGTCTGCCTGCCGGACAAGTATCCACCGAAACCGCCACCGCACCCCCTCGCGAATGCCTCGCCGCCGTGTTACCCGAGGAAAGTACACACGCCCTTTCTCTGACGACCGATGGGTTCTCTTTCTTCTCCACCGCCCTGACGACCAATGGGTGCTTTTCCCTCCCCACCGCCCTGACGACTGCCCCGACGCCTTCACGCAGCGAAGCGCTTGGCGAGAGGGCTTTGCCAAGCACCGAAGCCAAGCCCCCTTTGATCACCGCTCTCTCTGATACATTACCCCTGACCGTGGACATCATACCCACCTATGACAAGCCCCTCCTCGTTACGGGGCTTGCCGATACACCGCCGCTTGCCCTGCCCGAGGAAACGCCGTCGGCTGTGACTGAGCCGATCCGCGCGGTCTTTGTGGCAACCGCGTACGGGCTTGACTTCCCAAAAAGCGCCGACAAAAGTGCCAAGGCGCTCACAGACGAGCTCGCTTCGCTCGTCAGAACGGCAAAGGACAACGGGATCAATACGCTTGTCTTTCAGGTGCGCCCCGCCTCGGATGCTTTCTATGCGTCTTCTTTGTTCCCGACCTCACGCGAGCTGACGGGTAGCGAAGGAGATCCCGCACCCATTGATGTCTTACAAACGCTGATCACGATTGCGCACGGGGAAAATATCCGCGTACACGCGTGGATCAATCCCTATCGCATCCGTGAAGCGGGAGATGCGACACCCCTTTCCCCAAAACACCCTGCCGCAGTCCATCCCTCTTATACCTTCACGGTCAAGGGCGGTATCTATTACCAACCCGCCCTTGCCGAGGTGCGCAAGCTGATCACGGACGGCATTGCCGAGATCGTCACGCATTACGCCGTTGACGGCATTCTGTTTGACGATTATTTCTATCCCGAAGCAATCACATACGAGGATCGGTTTCTGTATCAGGCATACACCGAAAAGGGCGGCGAGCTATCGCTTGCCGATTGGCGGCGTGACAACGTAAACCAATTGATCCGCGAAACCTATGCGACGATCAAGCGCCTTTCGCCCGATTGCCTGTTCGGTGTCTCGCCGCGTGGAATCTGGCGCAATCGCAGTGAGGATGCAGGCGGCAGTCTCACAAGCGGCGGGGGAAGCTATGATACCGTCTACGCCGATTCGCTCGCGTGGGCGCAAGAGGGCTGTGTCGATTATCTTGCACCCCAGCTCTACTGGTCGTTTAACGAATCGGCGGCAGAATTCATCACCCTTGCCACGTGGTGGCAAAACGCCCTTCAAACGACCGATACCGATCTCGTTCCTGCCCTCGCCTCCTACCGATTGTCAAGGCAAGAGCTGTCAGCCGAGATCTTTTACCTCTCCCAACAGCCCCACATCCAAGGCTATGCCCTCTTCCGTTTTTCTTACCTTTGATCCCAATCGCCGCATTTTAAGCCCTTCCTCTGATAGCAATTGTAGACAGGTGTTCTCTGTTCCGTTTCCGGTAATAAAAAAATATATGAGATTGTGACCGGTTTCTGTATGTAAAAAACACGAAAATTGTAGGGATAGGCGTCCCCGACTGTCCAATTGCCGTTCGATTTTATGTTCCTACACCCGGAGCAGATTGGGCGCGATTACATACCCGAATGTTGCTCTTGATATCATCATAACACAAATCGGCAGAGAAAATATCTCTGCCGATTTGCGATTGTGGCGAACGGTCGAGAACGCTTTTCCCAACAAGCTGCAAACTTGTAAAAATCTGCGTAACGCCCGTCCTTTTGTATGATTTTTTTGATAATTCGATCATTCTCCGAGAAGCTCGATCTCGGCAATGGCTTTCGCGCCCTTAACAACAAGCTTGTAGTGCGCATACGCCGCGGGATTCTTCAGAATGAACGGTCTTGTATAATGACCCCATTCAAAGAAGAGATCCTTCCACGTGCCAAGAGACTGCCATTCTCCGCCATCATTCGCGCCGTAAACCTCAAGGGCTTCGATCACCGTGCGCTCGCTGGCAGGCGAGGTCAGCGTAATGGCATCCACACGGTACGCATCAGGCGAGGAGAAGACTGCCGTCAAAGTCTCGCCGGCAAGCAGTGCCTCGGTCTTGGAGTTGTTATCCAGTGCCGCGGTCAGCATACCGATATTGGTCTTGACGGTGTAGTCGGATACTGCACTCGGCGCGGTATCGTCAGTCACAAGGATCTTGGCTGTAGGTGCGATCTTGTCGACCCAAGGCTTTGCGGGAGCATCACCCACCGTCAGCGAGGTCGGCGCTGTGCCCTTTGCCCAGTCGGAAGGTGTAGCACCCATTTCGAATTCCAGCGTGCCGCCGTTCTTGATCATATCGTGCGTGATCACACAGGTATTCAAGGGCTCGCCGTTGAACTTCGCCGACTGAATGTATACGTTTTCATCGGAATTGTTGTTGGCAATGATTCTCAGGCTGTTGCCGCCGAAATTCACGGTAATGTCCGAGAAGGCGGGCGAGCCGATGGTGTATTCACCGCTACCGATACAAACGGGATAGAAACCGAGACAGCTGAAGAGATACCAGCAAGACATTTCGCCGTTATCCTCGTCTCCGGGGAAGCCCTGACCGAAGTTTGCACCCACAAACAGACGTTTGGTGCAGTCACGGGCATACTTCTGTGCCTTGTAGTGATCGGTGGTGTGGTTATACATATAAATGATGTGATGCGAGGGCTGATTGGAAATGCCGAATCTGCCGAGCTTCACTTCTCTGGCTTCGCGCTGTTCGTGGATACCGCCGCGCTCATCCTGCGCACCGTAACCGCGATACACATCGTTGGTTTCGAAAATGGCATCCATCTTCTTTGCCATTGCCGCAGGACCGCCATAGAGGTTGGCAAGACCCTTACCGTCGTGTACCACACTGACCGTCATATTGTGCGCATCGGTCTCGGTGTAGTCCGCGCCCCAGAATAAGGGGTCGAACTTGCCTTCGTGCATATTTCTCGTCGTCCAAGAGCCGTCAGCCTCTCTGCCGCGGAACCACTTGTTTTCCACTCCCTCGCCGTCGCAGAACAAAAGGGTGTAATTGAGTGCGCGGTGACGGAAATATTCATATTCGGCAAGATAGTTTTCTTTCTTGACAGGATCACTTTCGCGCTCGGCAAGGATCTTTGCCATCTGCGAAATGCCGTAGTCGTTGATATAGCCTTCGATCGACCACGAGAAGTCTTCCCCTGCACCGGGCGTATAGCCGAGGAAGGGAGAACGCTCCATCTTGGTTCTGCCGCCGTGAACGGGATTGTTCGGATATACCGAGCCATCCTTCAGCGAGGAGCGGTATGCACCCTCGATATCGAAATCAAAGCCCTTGACAAGCGCATCGGCAAAGATGACATCCGAGGAAGTACCGACCATACAGTTGACACCGCCGGGAGCGGACCAACGCGGAATCCAACCCTGATCGTGGAAGTGACGGGTAAAGCCGTTCAAAAGCGTAGGAAGCTTTTCGGGCGTAAACAGCGTATAGCCTGCCCAAGCGGTACGGTAGGTATCCCAGACACCGTTGTTGATATACATAATGCCGTCTTCGGCTTTGTTGGAATAGGGGCTGTGATTCTTCCAGACGGGCGCTTCCTTCGTGCCCACGTTTTAACTGAGAAGGTTCGGTTATTTATAGAGATAGTAAAGACCCGAATAGATATTG
>JAFTKF010000207.1 GCA_017453405.1 Clostridia bacterium | reverse complement strand
CTTGCCACGCCCCGGGGTGGTATCGAGGACGATATGGTCAAAGCCCGTGATCTTGCCGCTGGTCGCGTCGATCGTGACGGTGGGGATATTGTCTACGGGAACCAGCCCCCCCCAAGAAGGATCGGATTCCGTTGCTAAGCCGTAGACCAAGGACGCGCCCTTTTGCTCAAGACAAGCGCCGAGATCCAGTGTTTTGCCGTTGACGGTGACCTGTTCGGGAATGTCAGCTGAGATCGGCAGATTTTGCGTGACATCGACGGTGATCCGATCGCTGTCGTGACGGAATGCGGGGCTGACGGTATCGGCGGCATTGCCGACCTCGTAAAAGCCATTGTAGTCAATAAATGCATACGGGGATGCGTGATCGGTGATCGCCCGCGCAAAAATAAAGGTCGCAACGGCAAGGAGCAAAACCGCCGCAAGAGCCCCCCATTGCCGCATTCGCGAAATCCGCCGCTTTTGATAGAGGCGTTCCTTTTGTGCCAGATGGTCTTCCAAAATGGAAGGATCGATCGCTTCCACAGCTTCCCAGACGGTATGTTTCATATCGGATATCCCTCCTTTTCGAGATCGTGTTTGAGCGCCTCTCTCAGCTTTTGCAGGCGTTTGTTGACAGTGGATATATGTGAGCCGACACTGTGGGCAATCTCTTTTACGGATAAGCCCTCGTAATAGCGGCTGAGAAACAGAAAGCGATCTTCCTGAGAGAGCGATCGCAAAAAGCGACTCAAGAAGGCGGCAAGCTCGTGTGCCTCAACGGTTTCGTGTTGATCGGGGGTGGAGGACAGAAGTCCTTCCAATTCGGAGAACGGCTCGAGCAGATGAGCGGGCGGCCGCTTCTGACTGCTTGCTTTTTTATAGCAGTCGATCGCGGTGCGACGGAGAATGACACTCAGAAACGCCTTGAAATTCTCGGGTCTTGACGGTGGGATCTTGCACCAGACATCGTGATAGGTATCGTTCAGGCATTCCTCGGCATCTTGGATGTCGGAAAGAAAGGATTTGGCAACCGAGAGAAGATATGCCCGATATTTGCGGTCGGTCTCATAGATGGCGTCTTCATTTCGCTGAAAGAAAAGCTCAATAATATCGGCATCGGCAAGATATCTGCCTGAGGGTCTCATAGGCGCAGTCCTCCTTTCACGGAATAGTCTCTTCACTGATACAGTCGACAAAACCAAGCGATTTGCGAAGAATTTTTGATAAAATTTCAAAAAATATAAAAAAGTCCGAAAAACGCCCTTTCGTATGCGAGGCTGTCGCAGGCGAGCGGGCGTTTGGCAATAACTTTATTGTAGCATACTAAGCTTTTCTTGTCAAGATGGTCTTTCGGGTGTATTCTGAACGTGTATTTTGTGAAAAATACAGCCTTCTCTACATATTTTTTCGGTTTCTTCCCATACATTTCTTCTCTCGCAAAGACAGCGGCAGGCGTAGATACTTTTAAAATATGTGTGCTGATAGTCTTCGTCACTGAGGACTTCAAGCATCAGGATCGTGGCGGCGGAAAGGGCTTTCTTTTCGCTGTGCCGATTCACGGCAATGATATCGAAGCCGTTCGGCGCACCCGTACCGTAAGCCGTTTGAGCGGTATCCTTTTTGGGAAGGGGCAGGGTGGTTGTGAAGGAAAAGACATCGCCGAGCGGCGTTCCGATGGGTGTGAAGACCGCAAGGGCGCGTTCTTCGGTGTAGGCTTTGTAGGGATCGTCGGTATCAAGAAGCACGCCTTCGGCTTCAAGCGCTGTGATCGCCTCTTTCACCGTCGCATCCGCTTTGTGCGTGCCGAACGCAAGCGCGAGGGTGTCGGCAAGAAGGTCTTTTTGGCAAGTGATCGGCAGCTGTTTGCTTTTGGCAAGTGCGATGAGGCGATCAAGTGTCCACGTACCTTCTGTAATACTTTGACGAAGCGTGGAAAGCGTACTTTCCGGAATTCCCGCAAGCTGTGTGTTCAAAAAGGTGACGAGTGCTGAGCCATGATAGGAGCTGAGAAGCTGACCGTTTACAAAATAATCGTTCTTGGCAAGTCGGTCACTCGGCATATAGGTGAAAAAATCGTTACCCGAAGGATCATAACAGTCGGTAAGCTTTGATAAATGGGAAAAAAGCGCTGTGGGAATCGGCTCATTCGAAGGACCGATGACAAGATCAATATCAGTGTCAGGGGCGGATAGACAGCGCACCGCCGCCTCCCAAAAACTTTCGCCCTCCCGGCATTCGGGAACAAAGGGAACAAGCGTTACATTGAGACGGTTCTGAAGCTCGAAAAGTCTTTCCGCGATAGCAGATTCAACATCGGTAAGATTCCGCTGCGCAGCATACACATCGATCCAAATGGCATCGCAAGCTTCTTTTGTGCAAAGAATGTTGATCGATGTTGGTGCCTGTCCTTCGGGCTTTAAGAGAAGAGCGGCGTTCAGGAGCGCTTCAAGGGAAGGCTGTGTTGGCGGCGTATGTGTGTCGGTGACGGCAGGCGTTGTTTGAGGGGGCTTTGATACGGTAGCAGGTACAGTCGTCGAAAGTGAAGTGCAGGAAACAAGTGTAACCGAAAGAACAAGGAGAAGAAAAAGAGAAAGGATTCGTTTCAGCATCATAGTACAACCTCCTGATCAAGTGTATTGGTTAAGCTATCCATTATCTATAGTCGACAAAAAGAGATCGATGTGTACGATTTTTCAAAAAAATCCTCTTGCACGCGAATGTTTCGTATGCAAGAGGGTTTTGGTGTTATGCGTTCTGATCCTTCTGACGGATCTCGACACGGCGGATCTTGCCGCTGATGGTCTTTGGCAATTCGTCGACGAATTCCACGATACGGGGGTATTTATAGGGTGCGGTATGGGTCTTGACATAGGTCTGGACCTCTTTGACAAGCGCATCGTTCACAACCGTACCCTTGGTGGGAACGATCGTGGCTTTGACAACCTGACCTCGTACCGGATCGGGAACACCCGTGACGGCAACTTCAAGAACGAAGGGCAATTCCATAATGACGCTTTCGATTTCAAACGGACCGATGCGGTAGCCCGAGGACTTGATCAGGTCATCGGTTCTGCCGACATACCAATAATAGCCGTCTTCATCACACCAAGCGGTATCGCCCGTGTGATAAATATCATCGTGCCAAGCGGCTTCGGTGACATCCTTGGCGAGCAGATCGTCATAAGCGGCATCGAAATAGCCGAGGAAGAGACCGACGGGCACTTTCTTGTCGGTGTGAATGACGATCTCACCGACCTCGCCCACCTTACAGGGACGCATTTTGCCGTTTTCGTCGGGTGTCATAATTTCGACATCATACAGCGGCGAGGGTTTACCCATCGAGCCGACCTTCGGTTTCATACCGACCAGATTGCCGACTGCCATTGTGGTTTCGGTCTGACCGAATGCTTCCATTAAGGAGATGCCGGTATATTCCTTGAATTTGTTATATACCTCGGGATTCAAGGCTTCGCCCGCCGTGGTGGCATAGGTCAGGGAAGAGAGATCGTAGTTCGCAAGATCTTCCTTGATAAAGAAGCGGTACATCGTAGGGGGCGCACAGAAGGTGGTGATATTGTGCTTTTTGAAGAGGGGCAGAATATCATCTGCGTGGAAGCGGTCAAAGTCATAGGCAAAGACGGCGGCTTCGGCAAGCCACTGACCGTAGATCTTACCCCACATAAATTTGCCCCAACCCGAGTCCGAAATGGTGAAGTGCAGACCGTCGCGCTTGACATTGTGCCAATACTTGGCGGTGATGAAGTGACCGAGCGGATAGGTGCAGGAATGTGCGACGATCTTGGGATAGCCGGTCGTACCCGACGAGAAGAAGAGTACCGAGGGGTCATTACCCTGCGCGGTGTCGGCGGTACGGGGATAATAATCGGGGAAGGCTTCAAAGGCTTTGAAATTCTCCCAGCCTTCGCGGTCATTTCCGACGATGACCTTGATCTCGACGGTGGGGGAGGTGAGAAATGCCTTTTCTGCTTCGGCGGCAACATCGCCGTCGGAGGTGCAGAGAACTGCTCTGACACCGCCCTTGTTGAAGCGGTAATCAAAGTCCT
>JAFTKF010000206.1 GCA_017453405.1 Clostridia bacterium | reverse complement strand
ATCATCTTTGTTATCAAACAAAGGAGGATTTTCATGTTATCCGAACAGAGACAATATGAAATTACCGAATGGATCTGTCGTGAGGGGAAAGCAAGCATCGGCGAGCTTGCCGAGCACTTTGGGGTGTCGGGAGAAACGATTCGCCGTGACCTGAACCTCATCGTCAAGCAAAACCGTGTGCGCAAGGTGCACGGCGGCGCAGTCGCGATACGCCACCCGATTCGTGACGAAAGCTATGCCGTCCGTCAGGTGCAAAACGCTTACAACAAACAAAAAATAGGAGAATATGCCGCTCGTCTGATCGAGGATCACAGCATTGTCGGCATCGATTCGGGCACCTGCGCCGAGGCACTCGCCCGCGCGATCTATCACGTGCAGGATGTCACACTCATCACGCATTCGATGCCCGTGGCAACGATTCTTGCAGGAAAGATCGCGGCAGGCGATTTCGACGGAACCGTCATTCTGCTCGGCGGCACTGTCAATCCCGAAACCTGCACATTGGGCGGGATGAGTACGCTCTTGCAGCTTGAAAGCTATCACATGGACAAGGTCTTTCTCGCGGCAACCGCCATTTCGATTGACGGCATCATGGCGGGAGACGAAGCCGACGGACAAATGACGAAAGCCTTTTTGCGTCGGAGTGAGATCGCCTACGTCATTGCCGAAAGCGAAAAGCTCAACCGACAAAGCTTCTACCGCGCCTCTGAATTCGATGAAATTACCGTGCTCATCACCGACGACGAGCATCCCATGAGCAGTGATCTGCAAGTGAGAATCGCCGAAAGCGGAACCGAAATCGTCTGCGTTCCGATCACACAAAAAAAATAACGTACATTGGAGTCTATCATGAAATCCGTCAAAAAACCGATTACGGGCAAGCCATTGGCGTGGCTACTCACGCTCGTTTATTTTTCAAGCTATATCACAAGAAAAAATTTTGCCACGATTCTGCAGCAGGTGATCACCGACACGCAAATCGAAAAGGATCTGCTTTCGATCGTGCTGGTCTGTATGACCGTCACCTACGGATTCGGACAGATCATCAACGGCAGACTCGGAGATAAATTCAAGCCGACGAATATGATCTTTTGCGGGCTGATTATGGCAACCGCCGTCAACCTGCTGTTTCCCTTCTTCTCTGGCTCGGTCGTCACTATGGCAATACTTTGGGGAATCAACGGCTTCGCGCAATCCATGATGTGGCCCCCCATCGTCAAGATTCTCGTCTCGTCGTGCGACGACGACATGTATGGCTATTCTGTCGTTCGAATTTCCTGGGGTTCATCGTTTGCGACGATCGCCCTCTACTTCCTCGCCCCGCTGGTCATTTCCTTGACGGAAAGCTGGAAAGCCATGTTCTTCATTTCTGCCGCCGTCGGACTTTTGATGGTTCTCTTTTGGTTTTTCATCAAGCGTCGGATTACTATCACACAACCCGAGCATACAGATAGCGTCGAATCTGCCCCCAAGGCAAAATTCCGCATTCCCCGCGCAGCGCTCTTGCCTATGATCTTTATTATTTTAGGTATTATCTTCCAAGGTATGCTTCGTGACGGCGTTGCCACATGGATGCCGACCTATCTTGCGGATGTCCATCAAATTAGCAATCAAGAATCGATCCTTTCAGGCTTTTTCCCCACTCTGTTCAGTATTGCATCCTTCTCGATCAGCGGTGCGCTTTATAAGCGATTTTTTACCAACGAGGTCGTTTGCGGTGCCGTGGTGTTCGGCGTTTCGGTTCTTGCCGCCGCTACCTTGTTCGTTCTGTTCGGAAAGAGCTCGATCGTCGCCATCCTTTGTATGACGCTGATTACGGGATGTATGCACGGTGTCAATCTGATGCTCATCACTCATGTTCCGAAGCGTTTTAAAAAGCACGGCAACATTTCGACCTGTGCGGGACTCGTCAATGCATGCACTTATGTAGGCGAGGCAATCTTCATGTACGGCATCGCTGTGATCGCCGACCGCTTTGACTGGCGTTTCAGCATTGGCACCTGCCTTGTTATCGCCATCCTTGGAACAACATGTTGCTTCATCGCCGCCCGTCCTTGGAAAAAATTCACCGATCAATAACTCCAAGCAACTCATGAACAAGCACGCATCTCGAAGCTTCGGGATGCGTTTTTTAGTAAAATATGGAGATTTCCCATCCAATTCTGAAAATAAAACAAAAATTGTTCATTGTGAGGGAAAATGTTAGTTTTTTACGTTTCTTTGATTTATTTTGTGATTGCAAAATGGCGTAGAATATGGTATTCTTTAGGAAAGTAAGCGCTCCGATCTTCTCAATTCAGTAGGAGTCATGCCTGTATTACGCTTACAAAAGGCGTAAAAATAATATTCGCTTTCAAATCCGCTCCGCGCCGCTACCTCTGCAACGGTCAGGTCGCTCCGCTTCAGGAGCGCAACGGCGGCGGAAAGTCTGCAATCCATCACCGTCGTGTGTACCGTTCTTCCCACATATCGGCGAAAATCCCGATCGAGCTTGGCTCGGCT
>JAFTKF010000205.1 GCA_017453405.1 Clostridia bacterium | reverse complement strand
TGAAAATGATGGTCGATGAGGGTATAGTCAATTGTCGCAACTGTCCGAAGAATAAAAAGGGCGAATAACCCCTAAGAAAGGTGAAAGTGATGAACGTATATAAGCTTGCCGACGCGCTGGGGCTGACACCGCTTGCCACCCCCGATGTCGATCGCGAGGTTACCTCCTGCTACACGGGCGATCTGCTCAGCTGGGTAATGGGACGGGCGGCGCAGGATTCGGTCTGGGTGACCATTATGACCAATATCAATACCGTCGCGGTCGCGACACTGACCGATGCTTCGATGGTGATCATTGCCGAAAACGCTGAAATTTCCCCCGATGTGGTGGAAAAAGCGCGTGAAAAAGGCGTGAATCTCTATACCTCGCCCAAGGATGCCTATTCGCTCTGCGTGGCGATCTCGGCATATTTATGAGACTGTACTACGACCTGCATCTGCATTCCTGCCTGTCTCCCTGCGGGGATGACGATATGACCCCAATGAATATGGCAGGAATGGGTATGCTGAAGGGGCTTTCGGTGATGGCACTGACCGATCACAATACCGTGAAAAACTGCCCTGCCTTTTTTGAAGCCTGCGAGGGCTATGGGATCGTACCCATTGCGGGAATGGAGCTGTCCACTGCCGAGGATGTGCATATGGTTTGTCTGTTCCCGACGCTGGCAAGCGCACAGCGGTTTGAAGCGGTCTTTGACAGCCACCGTATGCCGATCGACAACGATCCCGAGGTATTCGGCAATCAGATCGTGATGGGCTCAAACGATTGCGAGATCGGCAGAATGACCCCGCTTCTGATCGCGGCAAGCGATCTCTGGATGGGGGATGCGGTCGCACTGGTGCGTGAAATGGGGGGCGTGATCTACCCCGCGCATATTGACCGTACCTCAAGCGGCATTGTGGCGATTCTCGGCGATATTCCGCCCGAGTATGCCTTCACCGCGATGGAATACCGCGACGGGGACAAGCGCGAGGCATATGAAGCGCTGTACCCCGAAGCCAAGGGCAAGACTGTGGTGGTGTCCTCCGATGCGCACACGCTCGGAAGGATCAACGAAGCGGAGAATTTTTTCGATCTTCCGCTGAAGGAAGGGGCGACACACGACGAAATTCGCGCCGCGATCCTGCACTACCTCGATCCTACGTGGCGAATTTAGCAGTTTTACTGTAAAAAAGGCAAAAATTTGTTTAATTTTTAACAAAAAATATGTTGCAATCTCGTGACGGATGTTGTATAATAAAGGGAAGCGTTATCCTACCGTTGTTTTTGATAAAAATTTTAAATAAAAGGTTCAAAAGGAGTTTTCGACTATGAAAAAGAAATTGACAACCGTTTCGTTTCGCGGTACGGCGGAGCAGGAAACTGCACTTCTTGCTGTGATCGCCAAGCACCGCGACATTCCCGGCGCGCTGATGCCCATCCTGCAGGAGGCTCAGGAGATCTACGGTTATCTGCCTGTTGAAGTGATGCAGATCATCGCAAGAGAAACCGGTCATCCGATGGAGGAGATCTTTGGTGTAGCTTCCTTCTATTCGCAGTTCTCGCTGAATCCCAAGGGTGAAGTTGCGATTGCTGTTTGTCTCGGTACTGCTTGCTACGTTAAGGGCAGTGGCGAGATCCTTGATAAGATCGTTGAGATCCTTGGTGTCGGTGCAGGTGATACCTCGCCCGACGGCAAGTATTCGGTTGACGCTACCCGTTGCATCGGTGCTTGCGGACTTGCTCCCGTACTCACCATCAACAACGAGGTATACGGCAGACTCACGGCTGCTGATATGGCAGGCATTCTGAAGCAGTATCAGTAATTTATGAAAGAACTATCGCTCAATATCCTTGATGTTGCCAAAAATTCCACGGTTGCGGGTGCAACGCTTGTGGAGATCTCTCTTGTTACCGACGAAAACGGCTTTCTGACGATGACGATCCGTGACGACGGCTGTGGGATGGATGAGGAAACGGTGAAAAACGTGTCCGATCCCTTTTATACCACACGAAAAACAAGAAAGGTCGGTCTCGGGCTGCCCCTTCTGCGGCTTGCCGCGGAATCGACCGGAGGCAGTCTTACGATCAAGTCTACCAAAGATCCCGTATGCCACGGTACAGAGGTTACGGCGACCTTTGATATGACCCATATTGATGCCGCGCCCGTCGGAGATGTGGTGTCGAGCATCGTGATTTTGATCGGGGGCGATCCGCAGTGCGATTTTCTCTTTACCGACAAGACGCCCGAGAGAGAGGTTCGTCTTGATACCAGAGAACTGAGGACTGTGCTTGGTGGCGTTTCGCTTGCGGAATTTGAGGTGCTTGAGTGGATACGCGCATATCTTTCACAGCAATATGAGAATTAAATAACCTAACATATACGGAGGAAAATATTATGATTTCTTTGGCAGATCTCGCGGCAATTCGTGACAAAATGAAGGACAAGGTCGTCATTCGCGAAGGTTCCGCACAGACCAGAGTTGTTGTCGGTATGGCTACCTGCGGTATCGCAGCAGGCGCAAGACCGGTTCTCAACGCATTTTCGGCAGGCGTTCAGCAGGAAGGTCTCGTCGACAAGATCACCGTTACCCAGACCGGATGCATTGGCATCTGTCAGTATGAGCCCGTCGTTGAAGTATTCGAAGACGGCAAGGACAAGGTTACCTACGTAAAGGTTACGCCCGAAAAGGCAGAGAGAATCATCAAAGAGCATCTCGTCGGCGGTAACGTAGTAACCGAATATACCATTGGCGCAAATCAGTAATCGGGAGGAGTTAAGATATGGTACGTACACACGTTTTGATCTGCGGCGGTACAGGCTGCACCTCTTCCAAGAGTGAAGAAATTATGAAGGTTATGGAGGCTGAAATCGCCGCAAAGGGACTTTCTGAAGAAGTAAAGGTCGTCAAGACCGGTTGCTTCGGTCTTTGCTCACTCGGCCCGTTCATGATCGTTTATCCCGAAGGTACCTTCTACCACAGCGTTAAGGTAGAGGATGTTGCTGAGATCGTTGAGGAGCACTTCCTCAAGGGTAGACCGGTTGAAAGAATCGTTTATCACGAAAAGGGTGACAACGATGTTCACCACGCGACTTCGCTTTCCGAAACCGCATTCTACAAGAAGCAGAAGAGAGTTGCGCTTCGCAACTGCGGCGTAATCAACCCCGAAAATATCGATGAATATATTGCAAACGACGGTTATCAGGCACTCGGTAAGGTACTGACCGAAATGACCCCCGAGCAGGTAATCGACACGATCCTCGCTTCCGGTCTTCGCGGCCGCGGCGGCGCAGGCTTCCCCACGGGCAGAAAGTGGTCTCTTGCGAGAACCCTCGTTCCCGATGCGGATCAGAAATACGTTTGCTGTAACGCCGACGAAGGCGACCCCGGTGCATTTATGGACCGTTCGATCCTCGAAGGCGACCCTCACGCTGTTATTGAAGCAATGGCAATCGCCGGCTATGCGATCGGCGCAAATCAGGGTTATGTGTATGTTCGTGCGGAGTATCCGATCGCGATCAGACGCCTTGAAATCGCAATTGAGCAGGCAAAGGCATACGGTCTTCTCGGCGAAAACATCTTCGGTACGGGCTTTAGCTTCGATCTGAAGATCCGTTTCGGTGCGGGCGCGTTCGTATGTGGCGAAGAAACCGCTCTGATGACCTCGATCGAAGGCAACCGCGGCGAGCCCCGTCCCCGTCCTCCGTTCCCTGCAGTCAAGGGTCTCTTCGGTAAGCCTACCGTTCTGAACAACGTAGAAACCTATGCCAACGTTCCTCAGATCATTCTGAACGGCGTGGATTGGTTCACCTCGATGGGTACCGAAACTTCGAAGGGTACGAAGGTATTCGCACTCGGCGGTAAGATCGAAAACACCGGTCTTGTTGAAGGTCCGATGGGTACGACCCTTCGCGAAGTCATTTATGACATCGGCGGCGGCATTCCCAACGGCAAGGAGTTCAAGGCGGCTCAGACCGGCGGTCCTTCCGGCGGCTGCATCACGCCCGAAAACCTCGATGTTCCGATCGACTTTGAAAACCTGATGGCAATCGGCTCGATGATGGGCTCGGGCGGTCTGATCGTTATGGACGAAGACTCCTGTATGGTTGACATCGCGCGCTTCTTCCTGGAATTCACGGTTGATGAATCCTGCGGTAAGTGTACACCCTGCCGTGTCGGTACGAAGAGAATGCTTTAGATCCTCGATAAGATCATCTCATGTAACGGCAAGATTGAAGATATCGACAAGCTGGAAGAGCTTGCTAACTATATC
>JAFTKF010000204.1 GCA_017453405.1 Clostridia bacterium | reverse complement strand
GCTTGATATATCCGTCGTGCGTCATCGTGATTACCGCAACATGGCGTTCGATCAGATCTTCAAGCTCGATCTCGTCTTCCATCTGTACAAGCTCGGTACGGCGATCGTCACCGAAACGCTCCTTGATGGCAATAAGATCATTCTTGATGATGTCGCGGATCTTCGATTCATCGGCAAGAATGCCACGAAGCTCTTCCACCGTCTCACGAAGACGAGCAAGACGGTCCTCAATCTTGCTTCTTTCCAGTCCCGAAAGCTTACCGAGTGTCATTTCCACAATTGCCTGTGCCTGTACCTCGGTCAGCATAAAGCGTTCCATCAGCGCGGTGCGTGCGGCAGGGATCGACTCGGATGCCTTGATGATCGCAATGATCTCATCAATATTGTCAAGGGCGATCTGATAGCCCTCGTAAATGTGCATTTCGTCCAGTGCTTTCTTTAATTCGTACTGTACCTTTCTCGTTACAACATCTTCCTGGAAGGTAATGTAGTGGGTCAGAACCTCCTTGAGATTGAGAACGCGCGGTACGCCGTCCACAATAGCAAGCATATTGACAGCACAGGTGCTCTGCAGCTCGGTGAGCTTATACAGTTGATTCAGAATCACGTGTCCGTTGGCATCGCGCTTGAAGTCAATAACAATGCGCATACCGTCTCTGCCTGTTTCGTCACGGATATCCGAAATTCCCTCGATCTTCTTTTCCTTGACGCAGTTTGCCATCGATTCGACCAGCATCTGCTTATTGACCTGATACGGGATCTCGGTAATCACAATACGGCGGTTTTCTTCCTCCACCTCAGCCTTACCGCGAACCGTGATCTTGCCGCGACCGGTGGTATAGGCATCGTAAATGCCGCGCGTGCCGCAAATGGTTGCCGCCGTCGGGAAGTCAGGACCTTTGATAAATTCCATCAGCTCGGGAATCGTGCAATCGGGGTGGTCCATCAGATAGACCGTACCGTCTACGACCTCACCGAGATTGTGCGTAGGAATATTGGTCGCCATACCGACCGCAATACCCACACTGCCGTTGACCAGAAGATTGGGAAAGCGCGAAGGGAGCACCGAAGGCTCACGGCGCTTGTTGTCAAAGTTGGGAATGAAATCGACGACATCCTTTTCAATATCAGTCATCATTTCATTGGCAAGGCGTGCAAGGCGCGCCTCGGTATAACGGTAAGCAGCCGCCTGGTCACCGTCAATATTACCGAAGTTACCCTGACCCTCTACCAGCGGATACCGCATATTAAAGGGCTGTGCCAGACGGACCATCGCATCGTAAACTGATGCGTCACCGTGAGGATGATAGCGACCGAGCACGTTACCGACCGTTGTTGCCGATTTGCAAAACGGCTTGTCGTGCGTCAGGTGATCCTCGTACATTGCATATAAAATTCGTCTGTGAACAGGCTTCATACCGTCGCGCACATCGGGAAGCGCACGCGCGACGATAACCGACATTGCATAGTTGATAAAGGATTTCTTAACCTCTTTCTCCATATGCACGTCAACAATTTTCTGATCTTTATATTCGTAATTCTCAGCCATTTCTTTTCCTTGGAAAGCTTTTTGAAAAAAAGCTTTCCAAACCTTTCAAAAACTTTTCTTGGAAAGCTTTTTGGAAAAAAGCTTTCCAAACCTTTCAAAAACATTTTTTTGGAAAACTTTTTGGAAAAAGTTTTCCAAACCTTTCAAAAACTTTCGAATGAATAAGGGATTAGATGGATAGGTGTGGGCAGTGTCCACAAAAAACTACTGTAAACTCTTCATAAGGAATTCTCTTGTTACCTCGTCGGCATAGATAAGGCACGCTTCTGCCGAAAGCTTCTTTTCATACCGCGCATAAGCGAAGGAGGCAAGGTAGGTATCTCCCGCGCCTGTCGGATCGCAGGGGAAAACCCTGTGGGAAGCTTTTTTAAAAATTCCCTCTTTTCCGACAAAAATCGCTCCGTTTTCCCCAAGCGTACAAAGAATTTCACAGCCGTTATCCACATACAGCTCACGGCAGTATTCCACAAGCTCTTTTTCGCTTTCAAACGCGCCTTGGTGAAGGGCTTCAAGCTCGGTTTGGTTCGGTTTAATGAGGCTCGGCGATGCCTTGAGACTTTCCACAAGGCTTTCCCCCGAGGTATCGACCAAAACCGGAATTCCACAGCTTTCAAGCAGGGTTATCAAGAGGTTTTCCACATTGTTTTCAACATCTTGTGGAAAACTTTTCGCTATTTTCACATTCGTGGAAAACTCCTGATTTTTTATAAGCTTGGGAGAAGAGCCGGAGAGGATCACCACCCTCTTTTCGGGCAGGGCGATGAGATCGGCAAGAATGTGTATCAATGCTTCGATCTCCCGTTTTCCGATATAGCCCGTTTCGTTGATCTCGGTAACGCCTTCTTTTGTGATCAGCTTGGTGCAGGTTCTCGTCTGAAATTCCGAATCGATCACCTGAATGCCGCTCAGCGCTTCACCAAGGTAAAATTCCTTTGACAAAAGCGCTTTTAAAACCTCTCCCTCACCTTTTCCCGCAAACGTGAGAACACCCACTCGTGACGAGGAAAAGCTTTTTTCTTTTTCGATTAGATGACATAGGGTCTTTGCTACGTTGATTCCCTTACCGCCCGCTGACAGCACCGTCCGGGTGGGACGGTTGACTGCTCCTGAGCAAAAACAGTCGAAATACTCACGCCGATCGATACAGGGATTCAGAGTAATTGTCGTAAAGATCATACTGCCAATGCCTTATACGTCGAGGTTGGTGACATAGTTTGCGTTCTTTTCAATAAATTCGCGTCTCGGTTCAACTTTTTCGCCCATCAGGATCGAAAATGTCTCGTCTGCCAGAATGGCATCTTCAATCGTTACGCGAAGCAGCGTGCGATTTTCGGGGTCCATTGTGGTTTCCCAGAGCTGACTCGGATTCATTTCACCAAGACCCTTATAGCGGGATGCCTCGACATTCTTCACGCCAAGCTCCTGAATATAGAAATCGCGTTCTTCATCCGAGAAGGCGTAGCGTACCTGCTTACCCTTGAAAACCTTGAACAGCGGGGGCTGTGCGAGATAGATATGTCCTTCCTCGATCAGCTTCCGCATATGACGGAAGAAGAAGGTCAGAAGCAAAATCTGAATGTGCGCACCGTCGACGTCGGCATCCGCCATAATCACGATCTTGCCGTAGCGAAGCTTGGCAAGGTCGAAATCGTCTCCGATGCCGCAGCCGATCGCCTGAATGATCGGAATCAGCTGGGTATTAGAATACACCTTATCAAGACGGCTCTTTTCTACATTCAATACCTTACCGCGCAGGGGCAAGATCGCTTGGAATTTCGAATTTCTGCCATCCTTTGCCGAGCCGCCTGCCGAGTTACCCTCGACAAGGAAGAGCTCAGTGACCTCAGAGCGCTTTTCCTGACAGTCCCAAAGCTTGCCGGGAAGACCCGAGCCTTCGAGAACACCCTTGCGGCGTGTCAGTTCTCTTGCCTTGCGGGCAGCTTCTCTGGCGCGTGCGGCGGCAAGCGCCTTATCGAGGATCGCCTTGCAGACAGCGGGATTTTCTTCCATATATTCCGCAAGCTTTTCGCTGACAACACCGTCAACGAAGGTACGCATTTCGGAATTGCCGAGCTTGGTTTTGGTCTGTCCTTCAAACTGCGGCTCCTGCAGCTTGACCGATACGACGGCACAAATACCCTCGCGGACATCCTCGCCCGAAAGACCCTTATCGGAATCCTTGATATAATTATGCTTTTTCGCATATTCGTTCATAACCTTTGTCAGAGCCGCCTTGAAGCCGGTCTCGTGCATACCGCCTTCAATGGTATGAATATTATTGGCAAAGGTCATCAGTGTTTCGTTATACGTACCGTTATACTGCAAAGCGATCTCACAGAACGAGGTCTCGCGTTTGGACGAGATGTAAATAACCTCGGGATGGATCACCTCCGCGCCCTTACCGTTGTTCAGATGGGTCACATAAGAACGGATACCGCCTTCATAATACAGATCGTTTTCGATCGGTGTCTCGGGGCGGTTGTCAATAAAGACGATGCGGATACCCGCATTCAGAAATGCCTGCTCACGCAGACGGGTGAGAAGGGTATCGTAATCAAACGCGGTCTCTTCAAAGATCTCCTTGTCGGGCATAAAGGTAACGGTAAGACCGTGATCCTCGGTATCACCCTTTTTATGGAAGCCCTCAATGACACCGCCGCGGAAAAAGCGCTCGGTAAAGCATTCGCCGTCACGGGCGTTTTCATAAACCAGCCATTCGGACAAGGCGTTTACGACAGAAGCGCCCACACCGTGAAGACCGCCGGAAATAGCATAACCCTCGCCGCCGAACTTACCGCCCGCGTGAAGCACGGTAAAAACGACCTCGGGCGTGGGAGCACCCGTTTTCTGATTGATGGCGTTGGGAATGCCGCGTCCGTTGTCCTTGACCGTACAGCTTCCGTCTTTATTTAACGTGACGATGATCTTGTCACACGCGCCTGCCAGCGCTTCGTCGATCGAGTTGTCGACGATCTCGTATACCAGATGGTGAAGACCGCGGATCGAAGTCGAGCCGATATACATACCGGGACGTTTCCTGACCGCTTCGAGTCCCTCCAGCACCTGTATTTGATTTTCATCATAGGCATTGTGTTTCTGTTCAGACATTGAATTTACCATTCCTTTTCTACGGCACTCGCGTAAAGCTGCCGTCTATCGTATGAATTCTATAGCTGTTTTGGGGAAATATATCGTTTTCGCAGGTCGTGATGATCACCTGACGGTTGTCAAGCCCTTTCATCACATACTGCTTTCGGTGATCGTCAAGCTCGCTTAACACATCGTCAAAGAGAAAGACGGGATATTCCCCGGTAAGTTTTCTTGCAATCTCACCTTCGGCAAGCTTCATTGCCAAAGACAGTGAGCGCTGCTGTCCCTGAGAGGCATAGCTTCGTGCCTCTTTATCGTTGACATATACGGTAATATCATCCTTGTGTATGCCGTAAAGGGTTGCGCCGTACCGTACCTCGCGCTGAATGTTATCACAAAGCATACGGTAAAAGCTTTCGGCATCCCGTTCTCCCGAATAGACAAACCGCGGCATTTCCTTACCGAGGGTCATATCCGAAAAGATCTCCTTGACAAAGCCCTCGCAAAGCGCCACGTATTCGGCACGCTTTTGGGAGATCACCGCCGCCTCGTCGGCAAGCTGACGCGACCAGATGTCTAAGGTATCCAGTAAAGAAGGATCTTTGAAGCTATCCTGCAAAATGCGGTTTCTTTGCTGCAGTACCGTGTGATACCGCTGCAGAGAGGCAACGTAAACACGGTCAAGCTGAGAGATCGCGTTATCCAAAAACGCGCGGCGAAGGGCGGGACCGTCCTTAATGATCGATAAATGCTCGGGCGTAAAGAGGACTGCGCGGAAATTACCGATAAATTCACTCATTTTCCGTATGACCACGCCGTTTTTGGTACACTGCTTTCTTCCCTTTTGCGACCACGCCATACTGAGTGTATGGCGTCTGTCACAGTCCTCATAGACCAAGGACACACGGGATGCCTCCTCGCCGAAGCGAATGAAATCCTTTTCTCTTACGGTACGGTGACTTCTGCCCAACGCACACAGGTAAATACCCTCGACAGCCGAGGTCTTTCCCATGGCGTTGTCCCCGAAGATGATATTGATACCGTCACAAAAAGCAATATCGGCAGACGGAATGTTACGGAACTGATAATAGTTTGCCGACCTGCAGATCATATCAGTTCAGGCGCACGGGGCAAACCATATAAAGATAATCGGTCTCACTGCTTTCTTTTTCGCCCTCGGCGGTAATGACCACACCCATCAGAGGACCTGTAATGGCAATGCGGATCTTTTCGCTGTCGGCGCTCTTCAAAGCATCTAAAAGATAACGGCAGTTGAAGCCGATCAGAAGGTCATCGCCTTCTTTTTCGATGAGAACCTCATCGTAAACACTACCCGAAAGCGATTCACAGAAGACTTTCAGGATATCGCCTTCAAAATTCAATTTAACCGAGCTCTTGACCTGACCGAGACTTTTGTCCTCAGTCACGAGAGAAGCACGTTCCAGAGAGGAGATAAATGACATTCTGTCAAGAACCACGCTGATCTTCGGCTCTTTCGGGATCACGCGGTTGTAATCGATGTAATCGCCCTCGATCAGGCGGGAGAAGAAGATCTTGTTTTCCATTTTGAAGATCACGTGCTTTCTCGCAAGGATCACCGCGATCTCATCGTCGGTATCATTCAGAAGACGGGAAAGCTGAGAAAGCGTTTTGCCGGGAACGATGAAGGAAAGATCCAGCGTGGACATATCCTTATTCTTGTTACCCAACGAGCACACAGTCTCTCTGACCGCAAGACGGTTGCCGTCGCAGGAGATCAGCTTCAAAAGATTATCCTTGACAATGCAGTAAGCACCGCAAAGCATCGGTCTTTGATCGGTGACTGCGATCGCAAAGAAGACCTGCGCGATCATTTTCTTTAAGATCTCGCCCGAAACGGTAAAGCCGCGCTCACCGTCAAGCTCGGGAATATTCGGGAAGGTCTCACCCTCCAAGGCGTGAAGCTCAAATTTGGATCTGCCGCTGATCACCTGCACGATCTTTTTCTCGTTGATATCAAGGGTGACATATTGATCGGGCAGAAATTTAATGATGCGGTTTAATTTTGCGGCGTTGATCAGGTAATTGCCCCCGATCTCCACGCGGCAAGGGATCTCGGTCACAAAGCCCTTGTTCAGATCAAAGGTCGTTAGCGAGCAGGTGGAATCGCCGTCAGCACAGCGGAAGCGGATGCATTCCAGTGTCTGATACGTATTTTTTTCGGATACGGCACAGAGCGAATCGTTCACCGCCGCTTCCAGCACCGTTTTTTCAAATGTAATTCTCATAGCTTGAAAACCTTTCAGAAACTTTTCAAAAAATCATAGTGTTACTGCCGTCAAACGCGTGTTTTCATCAAGATCACTGCCCGCCCGTTCCGGTCGGCAGTTTTTGAAAGCCCTTCGCGTTTGTCGCGAAAAATTAAAAAAATAAAAATAAAATAAATAATTCGTAGTAGTCGTAGTAGAGGCTGTGGAAGATGTGGAAAACCTTGTAAAGCCGTTTGTGATGCGGTTTTTTAAAAATTTCCGACAGTGGAAACAAACGGGTTTTTCCTATTAATTGCAGGTGGAAAAAAAGTGGAAAACAAAAAGCCGTTTTGGAAGGGGTATTTTTCCACACCTTTTCCACATACCACCTTTTCCACCAAATGTGGAAAAGTGTGTAAAACTCAAACCTCAGTCAAGGTCTTGAAAAGAGCACTTTTGGAGGAATGCGACAGGTAAACGGCATCCTTTGTCACGATAAAGGAGCGCGGAATACTTCTCGATGCCACCCGTACCCTGCCGCGCGCCTCGCTTTCGCGAAGAAATTTTCGGGAGGCAAGGGCTTCGGTAGCCGAGTCAAGGTCAAAGATCCCCACAATATCCTCTTCACGGATCAAGTATCCGTTGTAAAGCCGTAAATAGATCATTCTGTCAGTTCTTTGATCATTTCGGAGATCTCAATTTCCACCAAGGGCTTGACCTCGATTTCCTTTTCCACCGATTTGATCGAGCTCATCACGGTGGTGTGGTCACGGTCAAACAGACTGCCGATCTCCTTCAAGGAAAGTGAGGTGATCTTTCTGATGATGTAGATCGATACGTTTCTGGCACTGGAGACGGGTTTTGAGCGGCTTTTGCCGTAGATCTCGTCGATCGGAATGCCGTATTTCTTGGAAACGGTCTCGATAATCTTTTTCGCGGTGACCTCGGGCGGATCGTTGGAGACAACCAGTGCGGCAATGCATTTTTTGGCAAGCTCCAAGGTGATGGGCCGTCCGTTCAGAAGAGACTGCGCACGGATGTGCTTGATCGCACCCTCAATCTGTCGGATATTGCTTTTCAGATTTTCGGCAATGAGATTCAGTACCTCATCGGGGATCTCCATACCGATCATTTTTGCCTTATTGCGCATAATGGCGATGCGAAGCTCAAAGTCCGGGGGTTGTACATCCACGATCAGACCCCATTCAAAACGGGTTCTGAGACGGTCCTCAAGCGTTTTGATATCGCGGGGCGGACGGTCGGAGGTCATAATGATCTGCTTGTGATCCTCATACAGCGCGTTGAAGGTGTGGAAGAATTCCTCCTGTGTCGAATCTCTGCCGGCGATAAACTGAATATCGTCAATGAGAAGCACATCCGCCTTGCGGTATTTGGCACGGAATTTGTCGGTCGATTTGGTGGCGATCGATTCGATCATCTGATTGGTGAATTCATCTCCCTTGACATAGATGATCACAACATTCGGGTCATTTCTATGGATCTCGTTCATAATGGCGTTGAGAAGGTGGGTTTTGCCAAGACCCGAAGAGCCGTAAATGAAGAGGGGATTATATTCGGAGGCGGGATTTCTCGCCACAGCCGTACAGGCGGCGTGCGCGAATTTGTTGGAGCTGCCTACCACGAAATTGTCAAAGGTGTATTCATTTCCCTGAAAGATAGGGGGTGAAATCATTGGTTTACTTGCCTGTTCTTTTTCGGATTTTTCAGCTTCCTCGCCGACAAGATGAACGATGATCTTGACGGGAAAACCGAGTATTTCTTCAAAAACCTCGGTCAGTGCCATCATATAGCGACTTTGGATGATGCCTTTTTTCATCACACTGATGTGTGAGATCACGGCAATGTCATCATCAAGGCTTTCAAGAGTAGCGTCCTTGAACCACAGATTAATGGTGGTTTCGGAATAACGTGAGATCAGTGCGTCTACGATGCTTTCCCAGAGGGCTTCAAGTTCCTGCATACGGTGATTCCTTTCTTTTTTCATTCGATCTATTTCTATAATTTATAATAATCTATAGTATTATACTATATATAACTAAAAATTGCAACCGATTTTCCGAGGATAATGAAAAAAATCTGATAATATTTACATTTTATTCAAAAAAAGTTTACGTTTTTTTCTTTATTATTATGTAAAAAAAAGAAAAAAAGTCTTGACAAAAGCAGAAGGTTTCGGGTATAATAGTAAGCGTCGCAAAATGGAATGGTGACGATTGGGCAAAAAAAGCCGATCGGTCACGAACGAAGCGCCCAAAATCCCGGCGCGATCAAGTGAAGGAAGGTGTAACAATGCTTAGAACATATCAGCCTAAGGTTCGTCAGAGAAAGAAGGAACACGGCTTCAGAAAGAGAATGTCGACTGCTAACGGTCGCAAGGTTCTCAAGAGAAGAAGACAGAAGGGCAGAGCAAGACTCTCCTATTAAGTCATTCAAAAAACCGCCGCGTAAAGTGAAAGCATTTTCATTTTTTCGGGGGTTTTTGTTTTGTTTTTTGATAAAACAAAAGCGGAGATTTTTATGAAATACGGTGTGATCAATGAAAACCATCTTTTTGTGAAATGTTATAACAGAGGAAAAAAGGTGGTTACGAAGCGGATCGTCCTTTTTGTACTGGAGGACAAGCACGCACGGTTTTTACAAAGAAGTCATCCCAATAAGGAAAAAATCAATCGCGTCGGCATCTCGGTTACGAAAAAACTCGGCGGTGCTGTCGCAAGAAACCGCGCCAAACGGATCATGCGTGAAGCGTGGCGTCAGGTGACGAAGACCTATCCCTTGGTGAAGGGCAAGCTTGTGGTGATCTCGGCAAGAGAAGCGGCAGGGGAAGCCAAAACAGGGGATATCGTCAAGGATCTGACCTATGCTGCCCACCGTTTGGGGCTGATTGCGGAGAAGTCACAGTGAATCCCTTAAAAAAGCTCGTGATCTTTCCGATCAAGCTGTATCAGAAGTTCATATCCCCCTTAAAGCCGCCCTGCTGTCGGTTCACGCCGAGTTGCTCGCAGTATGCGATCGAAGCGGTGATGGAATGGGGTGTGATCATAGGGCTTCTCTTGGCGCTTTGGCGTATTTTGCGCTGTAACCCGTTTTCAAAAGGGGGAGAAGATCCTGTGCCGATCAATCGGCTGAAGCGGCGGTTTCTTGAAAAAATCAGGCAAAAAAGAGCCTTAAAAAAACAAAAAAACACGCACAGGCAGGATAATAACCAATAATGCCGACTGTTTTTGCGACGGCAGGCGGTATACGGTATCTGATCGATGATCCTGCAATCACCGCCATAAAGGCGGTATCTGACCGATTTTTTTAAAAAAGGAAAAAAGCCCACGCGGCACATCTTTGCTCTTACAGAGCCTCCTTTTGAATCACACGATTTTTTTGGCTTTGCAAGAAAAAAAGATACAGGTACGAAAAATGAATTATATCTACCAAGCTATCGGTACGGTTCTTTCGTGGTTTGACTCTTTTCTCGGAAGCTATCTTCTGGCGATCATTCTGTTTGCGATCGTCATCAAGCTCTTAATGCTTCCTCTCAGTATCAAACAGCAAAAGAATATGCAAAAACAAGCCACTCTTCGCCCGAAGGAGATGGCGATCCGTAAAAAGTATAAGGGGCAGGAAAACGATCGCGACGCAATGCTGCGTATGCAGAATGAAATGCAGGATATGTATCGCGCAAACAATTACAATCAGTTTGCGGGATGCCTTCCGATGCTCATTCAGTTTCCGGTCATCATCATCATTTATAATGCGATCACACAGCCGCTCTCTTATATCTGCCGTTTTTCCGCAGAGGTTCTGACCAATATCAAGACATTTATCGGTGCTAACTACGAGCTTTTCAATCTGGCGGCATCGACGGTGGACGATAAGGGTATTTATACCGGCAGTGAACTGCAGATTGCGTCTATCCTCAACAACAGCGAATGGTTCAATACGATCGCTGCCGAGGTAACGGAAATCGCAGGCACTACCGTTCCGAACTTCTCGCTCTGGGGAATCAATCTCGGTGAAATTCCGTCCTTTACTTCCTGGCTGATCCTGGTCCCGATTTTGTCGTTTGCCGTTCAGTTCGGTTCTATGAAGCTCACCCGTATGATGAGCTATCAGCCGATGGAAATGCAGAATCAGGGCTGTGCCAATTGGATGATGGATATCATGATGCCCTTGATGACGACTGTCATTGCTTTCAGAGTTCCCGCACTTCTCGGTATCTACTGGATCTTCCAGGGTATTATCGGTGTTGTTCAGCAGTTCATTCTGAAGAAGATCTTCCCGATGCCCACCTTTACCGAAGAGGATTATAAGGAAGCAGAACGGGCAATGCGCGGCAAGGGTACGGCTAGCAGAAATTACGATACGGGCAAAAAGTACCGTTCGCTTCACAACATTGATGCGGACGATGAATAAACCGGATAACAAGAAAGGTATCAAGATGAGAAAAGAATATTTGGCAAGCGGCAAGACCGTAGAGCTTGCTGTTGAGCGCGGCGCCAAAGAGCTTGGCGTTTCGGTCGACAAGGTGACCTACGAAGTGATTGCCGAAGCAAAACGGGGTTTCTTAGGATTCGGTGAAGCTCCTGCCAAGGTAAAAGTGATCTATGAATTGCTTCCCGTTGATATCGGCTGTGATTTTATTAAGACGCTGATTGCCGATATGGGAATTTCGGCTGATATTACCGTGTCTGAAGGTGAAGACGGCAATACGGTGATCCATATTCACGGTGAGGATGCCGGTGTTCTGATCGGTCACCACGGTGAGACACTGGATCAGCTTCAGTATCTTGTCAATCTTGCCGCCAACAAGAAGAGCGGTGAGGATGACGAGAGAGAATATACGAGAATTCTTGTTGACATCGAAGGCTATCGCGCCAAGAGAGAAGAAACGTTAAGAAATCTCGCCAGAAGAACGGCGGCACGCGTGCTCAAATACAAGAGAAGCGTAACGCTCGAACCGATGTGTGCCTATGAAAGACGCATCATTCACTCGGAAATTCAGTCGATCCCCGGCGTTATGACCAACTCCATCGGTGTTGAAAATAATCGCCGCATTGTGATCTATCTCGATAATTCGAAGAAGTAAGATCAAAACACTGAACCCGGTATAAAAGCCGTGAAAGCATCGCAGAGAGCGCGATTGTTTCACGGCTTTTTTAATTCTGATGAAGGAGTATACAATGACTGTTGACAAGGAACTGCTGCTGTGTTTGCCGCAAAGAATTCTTTCCTTCTTTGATCGCTTTCCCGTGAAAAGAATTGATCTCGGGCGGAGCGGTAATGCGGTGTTTCGCATCGGTGATGCCTATTATCTGAAGCTCAGCGAGGATATCGAAGGGCTTACGGCTGAAAAAAACCGTGATCTGTGGCTTGAAAATCGCCTTACCGCGCCGCAAGTGCTGGATTACGGGGAATGCGTCTCAAACGGCAGAAAAACCGCGGATCTCGCATTTTTGCTAACCTCAGCCGTTAAAGGCAAACCGCTTTGTCACGAAACCTATTTAGCCGATCCCGACAGACTGATTTTTTATCTTGCCGAGGCAATGGCGATCTTTCACGCCCTTCCTTTCAAGGAATGTCCTTTTTTTGCCGAGCGCGGTGCAAGTCACACAAACAAAACAGTCGTTTGTCACGGTGATTTCTGCCTGCCGAACATCCACTGTGACAACGGTAAAATTGGCTTTGTCGATCTTGGCGATATGGGAAAAGGTGACCCGTGGCTTGATTACGCATGGTGTCTCTGGTCGCTTGACTATAACCTGAAAACCCCCGTATACCGCGACAAGATGCTGCAAAAGCTCGGCATCGCATTTGACGATGAAAAATACAGACAGTATATCCTGTAATCAGGCAACCCCTCTGTCACCCATTGTCAAAATTTTTTGCAGACACAAACTCTCTGTCGCCCATTATAGAAGTTTTTAGAAGAGTGGAGCTGTAAACAGCTCCAGAAACTTTTTTCAAAAAGTTTCTCAAGAAAAAACAATCCCTTTATAGCAAAGCAGCCGTTTTCAAACACTCACAATTCCTGCAAGCGTTTGAAAACGGCGCATTTTTATTTTTCCTGCGGTAAATGTTTAAAACAATCATCCTCGTCGCAACAGCAAAAAAACACGGAAACCTGTCCCTACGATTTCTGTTTGATTTTTTACAATTTTGTATATTTTTTTTATAAACAGCAATTTAAAGGGAACCCCCTCTTGTGTGTGCCCCTCATTTACTTTGGAAATATTCCGTTTCCGCTTGCGGAACGCGGTTGTCAAGACCGCGAGGAATATTTCGCGACGGCGTCAACGCTAATTCAAAATATCGCTAACCTCACACGCCGTCATTCTGCGATGTCCGAGAAAAAGTAGACGAGATTTTTTACGAATTTTCCTGCGTCATACAGTGCCTTGATCTCGTCAGCACTCATCCAGCGTACCGCTTCCACCTCGTCGGGGGTGGTGGCATTGCTGAGATCGGCATCTCCGTCGTAGGAAAAAAGCCAGACATCGAGAATATCCTGAAAGCGCTTGCCGCCGATGACGCGGCGGATCTTCCGAAAGATCACACTTCCCTGTTCGGGATCAAGCGTTACGCCGACTTCTTCGCGTGTTTCGCGCAGAGCGCCTTCCAGCGAGGATTCCCCTGCAAGAACAGAGCCGCCTACGCATTCCCATTCCAGCGGAAAGGTCGGGCGGGAAAGCGAGCGCTGTGAGATCAGATATTTTCCTTCACGGTTTTTGATCCAGACGTGTACGACAAGGTGAAATTCCCCGTCTTCCAGGCGGCGATCGCCGCCGCGCGTGAGAAAACGACCGGTCTTTTCGCCGTTTTCATTGTAAATATCCCAAATTTCAGGCATAGTAAATTCCTCTCTTATGAAAGATAGGGCGGACGGTCGATCTTTTCCTGACAGAACGGAAAGACCTCCTTCAACATCATCACGCGTTCACGGTCGGTGATCACGACCGTAGCGGTGCGATGGGTAAGCTTTTTGTTTTTCTTTTTGACAGGCAGCTCGTCAGTCGAGAAATAGACGGCGTACAGCGTACCGCCGCCCCGTATGCTGCCGTATGCGGTGATGCCGTAGTCACGGATCTCGCGATAGTCAAAATTGACCTTGCGAAAAGGCGTGGTATAGGAAATTCCGCTTGAAGAGATGACGAATTTTCGCATAGCGAAGGAAAACGAAAACAGTCCTAAACCCAATACGAGTAACGACCATACCGTGAGAAAGACAGCACCGACGGTATTGGAAGGATCACTGCCTGCTTCCCGATAGATGTCGAACAATTCAGGGAGACTGAAGAACAGCATAAAGCACGCAACCGCCGTCATCATCAGAAAATAGGTATTTCCCTTCACATAATAGGCTTCGTTTTGTTTTTTTATCATCGTTTACTCCTGCTTGGTACCGCACTCCATACAAAAAGGGGTAGATACTTTTTTGCCGCAGGTCGGGCAGATCTTACCGTCACTGCGTTCTTTTTTCAAAAGACTGTCTACCGTATTGCCGCAGCTTGTGCAAAGAGAATTGGATACATAACCGCCGCAAATGGGACATAAGCCGTTGACGGTGGGTTTTCTTGGCTCGGTGGGTATTTCTTCTGTCACCTTTGGCTCTTTGGGCGCTTCGTAGGGATTATAGCCCGCCTGATATTGCGGGGGCGGTGTATAGGTCTGATTGTTGGGTACGCGGTAATAAGGGGGCGTGTAGGACTGTTTCGGGGTATTGCCCTGCATCAGGGCTACGATCAAAATCCCGATCCATCCGAGAAACAGACCGATAAAAAACCAACCGACGGCAGAAAATCCCTTTTTGGAAGCAATGACTGCCGAAACAATGGCAGGCACCAAAGCCACGAGAAGAAGGATAAACAAATACAGTAATACAACAAAAATAATAGCAGCTTCTTCCATATTATCACTGTGGCTTTCGGTTACGAAAGCCTACCTTTCCTTAAAAATATTGAATGCTGACGGATCATTCCGCTTGATCGTCAAGCTTTTTGGCAAGTATGGCAGGAACGATCCTGTACAGAAGGTCACTGACAAAGCCGACAGCAAGGCAGACGGTGAGAAGGGTGAAAAAGCTTGTTGCTTTTTCCAGCGAGGCAATGCGGTAGTCGATCTGATCAAGCGTTTTCTCGGCATATTCCTTGGCAGCTTCCACCGACAGTGTTTCGCCTTCCACGGGGTTTTCAAGGGCTTTATCGAGAGACTCGATCAATTCGATTGTGATATCCCGCTCTTTCAGCAGAGCGGTATAATCTTGATAATCGTCACTGTCCTTGACCTCGTATTCGTTGGTGATAAAGGCATAGCTTCCGTCCTTGAAGGCGGAGGTTTGCTCTTCGATACCCGAAACGCCGAAGGTTGACAAAACAATACTGAAAACAAGCGCAATGGCTGTCAGAATGTATTTTTCACGGTAGCTTATAATTCCCTGCGTGCTCTTATACTTCTGCATTGCCAGCTTTTCTATTGCAACAAAGGCAAGATACAGAACGAAAATTCCGAGGATCAAAAAGAGCATTGTCACGATGGCATCGGCTTTAGTAACCACCGCGGAGGTCTCCTTTTCGACCAGCGAGGTGTTACCGCCCGTGATGACATAATTGGAGGAATACGCATTACCGAATGCATCGGCATCGGCAAGAACATGACTGATAAAGCCGCTGTTCAATATAGCAAATGCCGCAATGACAAGCATAACTGCGCTGATGAGGGCAAGGGTCTGTTTCACAAAGAGAATGGCGTGCTTTTCGTCGCTTGTCAGCATATTGTAAACCGTGATGACAGCGCGAGAGACAAGATACAAAATGAACATCCAAAGATATGCCTTGCCGATGGCAAAGGTCGTACCCATACACAGCTTCAGAGGGAGAATAAAGATCATCGAGATCGAAAGCGAATAATAGAGAAGCTTATTCTGCATCGACTTGACAAGGCTGTGATCGGCATTTCCGATTCGACGGAGGCACTTGACGGTATCGGAGATCGCCTGAATCGCAAAAACGATCGCAAGGATCACGATCATCAGCACAAAGCAGGCAAAGAGAATGACACAAATAGGAGCAAAAACCATACCGAGGAAAAAGCTGCCCCATTCGCGGTTGGTATTATTATTGATTCCCGTGAGGGTATCGCCCAGAAACAACGCCGATCCTGAGCCCATAATGTAATACATACCGAGCAGATTGACAAAATCAGCATCCGCAAGAAGCTCGGAAAGCAGTGCCATATCTTCGTTTGACATACCGTTCACAAGAAGCGTTTGCTTTTCTTTGACAAAATCAACCTTGGCGGAAAGATCGTCAATTTTATTCTGATAACGGTTTTTGTCGTTTTCCGCGGTAGCATTGTTGTAATATTCACGGTAGTTTACGATTTCGCCTTCGTATTCCTTGATCTCGGCATCGTATGCCTGATAGTCAATGACGAAGCCGGCATAAGTAAAATTTGGAATCTGCTTCAGCAGAGAAACGATATTGTAATCGACCTGAGAGATCTTCAGAGATTTGGTGTATTTGCCCGTGAGAAAACGGCTGTCAAATTTTGCGTCGGGCAGATGAATGGTGAACAGATTGCAACAAAACAGAGATGCCGTTGCGCCGAGAATCACCAGAAGGAGCAAAATCGAGAAGACGGTAGTAATAATTTTTGTGGTTTTTTCGCTCATATCAACCTCCTGAAAGATAAAAAAGATTTATTTTTTACAGTATAGCATAAAAAAGAAAACATTTCAAGTTTTTCAAGAAGATTATCCACGATTTTTGAATGAGGTAACAAAGTATGAATAAGTGTAAAATTTAGTGAAAAGCCTCTCACTTTGGGAGAGGTGGATTGCCGTAAGGCAAGACGGAGAGGGTTTGTTTGAGCAAAAATGAAACCCTCTCCGTCGCGTTCCGCGTCAGCTCTCCCGGAGGGCGAGCCTTTCCATCAGATTTGTTAACAATTTGTTTTTTTATTTAAAAACCGTGGAAGATTATCAGAAGAAAAGGGCAATAACCCCCGAAACGGCAAAGGCATAGATCGCAATGATAAGACAGCAAAGCGAAAGCGTATTGGTAACGGTATCGGTCGCGGATTTGTTCTTTTTCTCGCTTGATGCCTTTATGGCGGGATACATCACAAGATAGAGGCAGAACAGCGAAACAAGAAGCCCTGCGGCAAGTGCCCAGTAGACACCGTCAAACAAACCGAGCACCGTGCGACGGTATTCTCCGTAGGCATGAGGGAGCGCAAACAAAACAGCAAGCGCAAGCAAAATCATTGGGTGAGAGCTGAGTTTTTTTACCATATCAATCTCCAAAATATCAGAATATACGTGTTTTTTCGGCAATGATCCTGCCGTCGATGGCAAGATAGCTTGTATCCCCGTCCTTCAGTCCCGCTTCGAAACGGTGATCGTCAAGGGTGGCGATCAGAGCGTGATCAAATTCGATCAGCGCTTTTTTTACGGCATACACATTGCGGTTGATCACAAGCTCATTGGTTTCAATGGGGATTGTGACAGGGTTTTACAGCTTCAGTATAGCATAGATCACAAAAATTTTCAATCAGAATTCTTTAAAATACGTGTGATTTTTGTATTTTTTGATTTTCAAGAAGGGTTTCCTTTTATAATCAGGTGTTTATTTATTTGTGCCCGTCAGTGTATCTTCGATGTTTTCAACGGCATACGCGATCATTTTTGCTGTTCCGATTGCCATACCCGCAAGAATAAAGGAAGAGCCACCCGTAAAGGGCGCGCATGCGAGTCCTGCTACTGCAACTTCTGTTGTGACAGAATCGATCAGACGGTTCAATGTTTTTCCGAGTTTCATTTTGTTTTCTCCTTTTATTTTCGGTGTTTTTGTTTTTGTGATATCATCATAGCACAAAAGGATCAAAAGTTTTAAAAAGCGTTTCCGCCGACAGGGTCGGGATGTGTTTAAAAAAAGTGCTCCACCGACCGTATCAGGTCGGTGGAGTGACAAGATATTTTATTTTTTTGTATCAAGAAATTCCTGTGTACTCAAGATCAGTGTTTTTGCCATGGCTTCGATCAGTTCGCTTTTGGTTTCGGCTTCGATCGATGACCAGTGGATCAGTTGGATCTGTGTCGCTTCAATGGGTTGGCAGTCTTTAAAAAACTGCTGATAGTATTCCTCATATTGGGCTTTTTCAAGGACTGTCCCGCGGTACTCATAATGTCCGACTTCGCTTGACGCTGATTCTGCAAAGATATTCTCTACCGTGAGAGGAGCGGACGAATCGAAGGTGTTCGGCAAGAGATCGACAAGATCAACAAGTCCAAGATCGGGAACTCGGAAAGCACCTTCTGCCAGAATGACATAGTCGCCGTTGTGATCGGCAACGTAAAGACAGATATCGTCCGAATTGTTGTAGTGAGGCGCATTGTAGGTCGTCAGCATTTCTCCCGTCACAAGGCTATAGATCTCAATGAAAATATTCCCCATCGATCCGCCGGGATAAGCGATCAGCACCTCGGGGGATCGGTCAAAATCAAGATCCATCAATCCGACGGCAAAGCTGCCCGGAAGAAGCTCAGGCTCATAGTCGCGTATATCCGTCTATGCGAAAATATCGATGAGTCCCGATTTCCAAGAATCCTTCTCTTCTTGTGACAAAAACGAGTATGACGGTACAGCCGTGGTTTCCACGGTAGGTGTTGTGGTAATTTGGGCTGTGGGTGTTGTAGTTGTTTTTGCTTCGGTGCAGGCAACAGTCACGGCAAGCGTTACACCGAGAAACAGAAACAGCATAAGCAGTAACAGCGTGCGCTTCATAAACAGTCTCCTTAAAAAAGGTTTTTCCGATCAGCTTTTTCAGATCAGTGTGCTGTCAAGCACAAAAAATTTGCAGGGATAGATATAGGCAATGTCGCCATAGCCTTGTAAAGAAACACAGAAAAATTCATCGCCGCCGATCGAGATATTTTCAAGCCCCTTGGAGGTCAGATAGAAGGTTTCGCTCCAATCGTAATGCTTGTTGCAATTCGGGATGCGAAAGCTTCCGCCGGATTCAAAATAATAAACGGTGATCTCCTTGGTCGAGTGGGCACGCCTTGCGGACGTATGCGGTTCGTAAACCGTTTCCTTGGCAATGTGGCTCAAGGTTTCCACCGATATGGCAATATCGCCGCGATCGATCACACCTCGGATCGCTTGCATTCTTTTTCTGTGCGCGCTGATATCCATACTGTAACGGACGATATGGTAAACGGCAGGCAAAAAAATCAGAGCACCCACCCAAAACCGTTTGAGAAGAATACCGAGAAGCAGAGCAAGCAGGGTAAAAGGGATAATGTACGATAACCGCCAGTCGTCAACATTCGACATATGGCAATCTGCGGCTTTTTTTAAATCTTTGGTGATATTGCGAAGTGTTAAGGATTCTTTTTGCATGGCAGATACCTTTCTTTTGTTTCTGTCTCGATCATATCACACGTTCTTTAGCAGCTCGGCAACAGCGCCTGTTCGATCTCTCACGCAAAAGCCGTGGACGAAATCCGCCGCAGGCTGTATGGGATCGATCAGAAGGATGGCACAAACGAT
>JAFTKF010000203.1 GCA_017453405.1 Clostridia bacterium | reverse complement strand
CGGTAGACCGAGGCAAAGCGCACGTAGGAGACTTCGTCCAGCTCCTTCAGCCGCTCCATTGCCATAACACCGATCTCCTCAGAGGAAACCTCGCTTTTCAGACTGTTGACAAGCTCAGACTCAATATCACGTGTCAATTCCTCCAGTCTGTCGGGCGTAACCGGACGCTTGTAGCAGGATTTGATCAGACCCGCAAGCAGCTTTTGTCTGTCAAATACCTCCTTGGAACCGTCCTTTTTGATGACAAAAAGCGGAACCTTTTCAATAAACTCATAGGTCGTGAACCGATGATGGCAGGAAAGACACTCACGGCGGCGGCGAATGCTTGCGTTTTCAGTAGGTCTTGAATCGACCACCTTGCTGTCTTCATAAGAACAGATCGGACATCTCATACGAATTTTTTCCTTTTCCTGATTGAATTTTTTCGGGTATTGCCGTAAAAGTTTCGGCTGTCAGCCGAGTTTTTTCTTTATATCCTCATAAAATTCTCTGCCGCCAAGAAGATTGATCGCCGAAACGGCAGCTTTTGCCGAAAGATTATCGGGAAGAGCGGCAGCGCGAAGAAGCGCCTTTCGCTTTTCCTCGCTGTTTTCCTTGCCGCGAAAGCCATCGTCATATAAGGTCATCAGGGTGATCGGCTCACTTGGCGCGGGAGATTGGTCCACCGCGTACGGCAAAAATAAATTGTATAACAAAGTGCGTGTCATTCCCTCCACACCGAGAACACCTTCCTTTGAACCCACCGTTTTGCGGCGTTCCTTGCCGTAAAGCTTCGGGATATACAAATGCGTCAGGTGCTCCTTCGGAATGATACTGTTGAAATAATTGCGGATCACAAGCCCCGCACCGTCGGGATCGGAGAATACGATCAGTCCCCGTTCCTTAGCAAGACGGCGAAAGAGCAGTTTTTTCTCTTCGTTTTTAAAAATACCAAAGCCGTCCGTCGTAAAAATAGGCGCATCGATGACATTTTCGAGCGTGATCTTGTCATATTTGCCCTCGACGATCACGACCTTAGCAAGCTTGATCTTTTCCATCATTGCGACCGCCCCAGTTCGAGAATCAGGCGCTCCAACAAAATATATTTGTCAATCGAGCGCGATTTCAGCTTGATATCGGTTTCATAGCAAAGTGTCGCCGCCTGCTGAAGAGAGGCAAGCGAGCGTCCGCGCAGGGCGTTTTGCTGTAATTTGACCGCGTATTCATTCTTTTTCATCAAAGCGGCGATATCCTTTGGGGAAAGACCTGCCTCGGTATAGACCTTGACCTGCACAAGCTCGGTGACAACACGCGAAATTGCCGATAAGATCTCAATCGGCTTTTCCCGCTTGGCACGGCGCTCGGAAAACAAAAGAAAGGCACGCTGGGTATTACCTTCCATAATGGCGTTGACAAAATCGAACGCACCGCTTTCAAGATACGGTGTCACCACCGTCTCGATCATTTCGCGCGTAATATGCGTCTCGCCCTTGGCAAGCGCATAGGCGGAAAGCTTTGCGATCTCGTTGGCAAGCACATTCATATCGGTACCGCAACGCTCGATCAGCACGTGGCAAAGCTCAGCGGATGCAAACGTACCGTTTGCCGTAAAATGCTTCCCTGCCCAATTGGCAAGACGGGCAGGCGTCTGCTTCGGGAATTCAACGATCTGACAGCTTTCCGCAAGCTTTTTCATCGCTTCACTCGGTTTTTTCGGTGTCCCTGCGGAAAACTCCTCGCTTCTCGTATAAAAAAGCACCACGCAGTCCTCACAGCGCGTGAACAGCGCGGCAAGGGCTTCCAGTGTATCCTTATTCAGCTTGGAAAACACAATATCCTCTACCTCGATCAGGCGGCAATCTGCCATCATCGGCAGTGTCTCGATCTCGGCGGGCAATTTCGCAAGCTCGGTAATGCGGGCGTGATTGAAGGGCGCCATTCCTTCGTCGGTAAGCAGCGTCGCGCGAAGCTTTTCGCGGTAGCGAAGCTTTAAGTATTCTTCTTCTCCATAGAACAGATACGCGCCGCGCATCGTGGGCTTTATGGCTTTGTCAAGCTCAGAAACAGTCATAGCGTATCCTTTCCGATTTTGAGGACTTATTCGTTACCGTCCTTCTTTTTGCCTTTGAGATAGGGCCAATAGATCACAAAATAATTAATGCCGGAATATACCGTCATCGCCGTCATCACAACAAGGGATGCGTAGGTAATATACTGAATGGGCTTCTGATAGTCAAAGCCGATCAGATAGAATAAGGCTTTGAACACCCAAGGCTCGATCAGCGCGGCAATGATAAAGACAACCTGCGAAACAGTCTTGATCTTTCCTGCCATATTGGCGGCGATCACAGGACCGCCCGAATCCTTGCAGATCATACGGAGCGAGGTCACGGCAAGCTCACGCGCGATCACGATGAACAGCGAAAAGATCATACTGAGGATCAGAACATTATAGCCTCTCCACTCGGTTCTCTGCGTATAATAGACGATCAGTGCCAGCATACCGCCCATAATGAGCAGCTTGTCGGCAATCGGATCAAGAAACTTACCGAAATCGGTAACGGCGTTATATTTTCTTGCGATCTTGCCGTCAAACATATCGGTCAGGGAGATCAGAAGAAAGATCGCCGCCCCCACGATGCAGACCGTGTAGTCCTGTTCGAAAATACGGAATGCGCCTCCGTTGGGGTTGTTAAAAATGATAATAATCATAAAGATCGGCACAAGAAGCGCACGGATCACAGTCAGAATGTTCGGTATTTTACGAATGGTTTCCAGTTTCATATATTATTCCTCCGAATCGGTGATTGCCTCGCCGACAAGGTCATATTCCAGTGCTTCGTGAATGCGTACCTCAACAAATTCGCCCTCGGCAATCGCGCGTGCGGCGGTAAAATACACCTTCGCGTCAATATCGGGTGCATCGGACTTACGTCTGCCGTAATAGATCTTCTGCATCGGGTCATAGCCCTCGCAAAGAACCGTAAAGGACAGACCGATCTTTTCTTCGTTCTTTTCCTCTACCACGGCATTTTGTGTCTGCATCAGGATCGCGTGGCGATCTTCTTTGACCTCTTCCGCGATCTGATCTTCAAATTCCGCGGCAGGTGTTCCCTCTTCACGCGAATATTTGAACGCGCCGAAATGATCGAATCTGACGGTTTTGATAAATTCACAAAGGGTCTCAAACTGTTCGTCTGTCTCTCCCGGGAAGCCGACGATCGCCGTCGAACGGATGGTGATATCGGGAACGGCTTCTCTGAGTCTCTTGATGGCATCCTCGATCACCGCTCTGCCGCCGTGACGGTTCATACGGCGAAGCACCGTATCGTCAATATGCTGGATCGGCAGGTCGATATACTTTAAAAGACGGGGATTGTTCTTGAATTCCTCCACAAGATCGTCGGTGATCTTGTCAGGATAGCAGTACATCAAACGGATCCACGGAATTTCGGTCTCTTTGGTGATCGCCCTGACAAGCTCGGCAAGCGAATACTCACCGTAAAGATCAAGACCGTACCGCGAGGTATCCTGCGCAATGATATTCAGTTCCTTGACCCCGATCGATTCGAGATTTTTCGCCTCTTCCACAAGCTCCTCGATCGGGCGCGAGCGGAATCTGCCTCTAATATCGGGGATCGCGCAATAGGTACAGCGGTTGTCACAGCCCTCACCAACCTTCAGATAGGCGGTATATTCGGGGGTCGTCACCACGCGCTCGCCACCAAGCTTGACCTCGTTTTTATCGAGATACAGCGAATAGCGCTTGCCGCGGTAGGCGGCTTCCACCGCGCTTACGATCTCGTGGATCGAGCCAACGCCGAGAAGCGCGTCCACCTCGGGAAGCTCTGTAAAGATCTCATCCCGAAAACGCTCGGCAAGACAGCCGGTGACCACGATTCCCTTCAGGTCGCGGTTTTCCTTGAGCCACGCGATATCGAGAATGTTTTCGATCGCTTCGCTCTTGGCAGAATCAATAAACGCACAGGTGTTGATGATCACAACATCCGCTTCGGTTTCATCGGACGTGATGGCATAGCCTGCGTCCACAAGATGCTTCAGCATCACTTCGGTGTCGAGCAGATTCTTAGCGCATCCGAGCGACACAAAACCAACAGTAATGGGCATAGTCATTATTATGGCTTTCGTTTACGAAAGCCTACCTTTCTTTTGGGAATTGGGGACGGTTTTGCAAAGCAAAATCGCGCTGCAAAGCGGCGAACCAAACAAAGGGCGCGTGAAAAAGTGTTTTTCACGCTATTCCTTTTTTAAGTTTCATCAGAATCATCGAAGGAGCCGTCCTCAAAGACGATCCCTTCAAGGGCTTCGTAAATTTCGCGGGAGGTATATCCCAGCGTATGTAAGCGGCGAACGAGATACGCCTTGCCGCGATGGCAATACTGCTCTGCTTCCTCACGGGCATAGACCGAAAAATCGATCTCTTCAAGGGCTTCGTCGAAATACTCCTCCACCGCCCTGCGATCAAATTTCTGCAACAGTGCCATACGGATGCGGCTTTTTCCATAATGCTTTTTTCTTGCAAGATAGGATACCTGCGCCGCAAGCAGCCGCCTGTCATTTAAAAATCCGAGCGCTTCACATTCTTCTAGTGCCGTCCTGCACTCTTCTTTTGAAAATTCCTTTTTCAAAAGCTTGTCGTACAGCATTTTCTTGCTGTTAGCACCGCTTTGCAAAATGCGAAAGGCAGCAGAGATCACGGCAGGACGCTTGTTTTCTTCCTCTTGTTTTTTCCGCTTGGTCGTTTTTTTTTCTTCATTCGGGTATTCTGAAGCGTCCTCGCGATCAAAGCCCTTGGAATCAAGCGCTGTATCCTTTACCATCCTGCGGTTTTCGGATATACGCTCGGAGCGAAAAGAAGCCTCATCGGTAACTGCCTCGGCAGGGGGATTTTGTTTTTTGGGAATGCGGATCATCAGAGCACTTCGATGTTGAAGCCGTCGTCGTCATCGTCATCGATCGGGGAGACAGAAAGCGCGTCTCCGAGACCGCCGCCCGAGGAGATCTCGCGGATCTTGTTTTCAATTTCCTGCATCACATCGGGATTTTCTTCAAGATAAGTCTTTGCCTTTTCTCTGCCCTGCGCAATGCGTTCATCGTTATAGCTGAACCACGCGCCGCTCTTTTCGACAATACCCGCTTCCACAGCAAGGTCAAGAACCTCGCCCACCTTGGAAATACCCTTGCCGTAAAGAATATCAAATTCCGCGACCTTGAAGGGGGGCGCGACCTTATTCTTGACGACCTTACACTTCACGTGGTTGCCGTAGGGATCACTGCCGTTTTTCAAAATCTCGCTCTTGCGGATATCGATACGGACAGAGGCGTAATATTTCAGCGCGTTACCGCCGGGGGTGGTTTCGGGATTGCCGTAAACAATACCCACCTTCAGACGGAGCTGGTTGATAAAGATCACAATACAGTTGGTTTTGGCAATCGAGCTTGTCAGCTTGCGAAGTGCCTGCGACATCAGTCTTGCCTGAGCGGCAGCCTGTGTCTGACCCATTTCGGCGTCAACCTCTGCCTGCGGTACCAGTGCGGCTACCGAGTCAACCACAACGATATCCACAGCGCCCGAGCGAACCAGAGATTCGGTAATCTCCAGTGCCTGCTCGGCAGAGTCGGGCTGAGACACCAAAAGCTCGTCAATATCAATACCGAGAGCGGCGGCATATACCGGATCAAGGGCGTTTTCTACGTCAATGTAAGCAGCCGTGCCGCCCTCCTTCTGTACCTCGGCTACCGAGTGCAGGGCAAGCGTGGTCTTACCCGAGGATTCAGGGCCGTAGATCTCAATAATTCTGCCGCGGGGCAGACCGCCGATACCGAGAGCAAGGTCAAGGGTCAACGAGCCTGTCGAAACCGCCGTGACATTCATTGCCTTGTTGTCGCCAAGGCGCATAATAGCACCCTTGCCGAAATCTTTTTCTATTTGCAGTAAGGTCGATTCCAGTGCACGCTTTTTGGCGTCTTCATTGCCGACCTTAGCGGCAGATTCTTTTTTCTTGGTTGCTTTTGCCATAAGTATTCATCCTTTCCGTTTGTCTAGATCAAGGGTTCATCGGTCGTTGAAGCAATCAATGTCTGGGCGTACAGCTTCCATACCCCGTTTTCGTTGATTACCTCGACGGTTTTGATGTGCTCGTAGGGATTGCCCTCGCTGTCAAAGCGATAGGTCACGACCTCGGCACGGATGCGGGTAGCATTGGAGCGCTTGACCTTGGCAGAGCCGAGAAGCGCTACCGTTCTTCCCTTGAATTCATTGTTGGTCACATCGATCTTTAACCCTTCCTCGTCCTCAAAAAAGCGCGAGGGAAAGCTGACAGAATCGTCCTCGTAACCGTTAAAAGCATAATTATAGATATCTTCTCTTGCCATGGTCGCGAGAATGGCATCCACCTCGCCCATCAGACTGGCAAGCGTTACATAACGGGAATCGGGGTGGACGACATAATATTTCTGATAAGAAGCATAAATGTCATCTCCCGGATCTTCTTTCGTCTGAAAGGAATCAAAATAGATATATCCGTTCAGCTCCGCTTCGCGGATGAGAAGCGCGTCAATGATCTCTGCTGCTTCCTCATCCGAATACGTGCTGCAGGATACTAAGGAAAACAGCATTGCGACAAGGATCACAAGGGATAGGATTTTTTTCATCGTCGCTTACTCTTCACCCTTTCCCGCATCGGTGGGATCTTCTTCGTTACGGTTGACAGCGGTAATATTGACAATACTGTCATCTCCCTCAAGGCGCATCACAATGACACCGGCAGCGGTTCTCGAATAGATCGGAATATCACTTGCCGCCGTGCGGATCACCGTTCCTTCTTCGGTAATGATCATAATATCGTCGTCATCACCCACCGAAAGAATGCCTGCAAGCAGACCGCTTCTTTCGTTCAGATTCTGGCAGGTCACACCCTTACCGCCGCGGTTACGGCGGGCAATGTCATCAAAACGGCTTCTCTTACCGATACCCTTTTCGGAAACGGTCAAAAGATACTTGCCGTCTTCAACCACAACCGCACCGACGACATAGTCACCCTCGTCCAGCTTGATACCGCGTACACCGCGTGCCGTTCTGCCCATAATACGGGCATCCGCCTCGTCAAAGCGGTTGGCAGAGCCTTCGTGGGTTGCAATAATAATATCCGATTCGCCCTTGGTACGCTTGACAAAAACAAGCTCGTCACCCTCGTCAAGATCGATCGCGATCTTACCGCCGCGACGCTGGTATTCGTATTCGGTAATGGCAGTACGCTTGATCGTACCGAATTTGGTAACAAAGAGGAGATATTCATCCTCGGCAAAGCCGGGGGTGGACAGCATCGTTGTGACCTTTTCGCCCTCGGTCAATT
>JAFTKF010000017.1 GCA_017453405.1 Clostridia bacterium | reverse complement strand
CTCGCCGTCAACCGATACATCGATATCAAAGGTCGAGGGGAAGGCGTGGCAGGTGTTATCACCGTCACGGCAGGGATAGACCTCAACGGTGTTGAAGGTCTTCTTTTCGCCCATATCGATCTTGACCCATTCGGTGCGCTTTCTGGTGGTGGCGGCATCCTTACCGTTGATGCTGCCGCCGGGAAGGGTATGGTAACCGCCGTTACCGACCTGCCATCTCGAGCCGTCCTGCTTATAGAGATAGTTGGTCGTGCCGTCGGTGACGGATGCGGCATTCCAGCCCCAGTTTCCGTCGCCGTGTGAGCCGTACTGCGAAGAAACGGCAGCACCCTTTGCCAGATTGTCGGCAGAGGAAAGCTTCTCGTTATAGGCAACATCGGGATCGGTCAGATAGGCTTCATTGTAAGGTCCGGGAAGATCGCTTGCCGCAAAGGAGAAAAACGCGGGAAAAAGCGCTGCCAACATCGACACAGTCAGAAGAACCGCCAGCCATTTGGTTTTTTGTGTGTACTTCATAAGTTTCACACCTTTCTTTAATTTTTCTGATCGGGATACGAAAGCGATGCAAGGTACTTTCGTCTGTGTTCAGGCACAGCCGACAGGAATTCACTTTGATTATAGCACAAAGCCGCACGGTATAAAAGCATCATTTTTGTCTTCATTTGTTGCTGTTTTTGCACAAATTTGTTAAGAGAATGCACAAAGCCGCTTCCTTGCGCAAAGGAAGCGGCTGAAGGCGTTAAAAAATGATCGGCGTCTGCAGCTTGATCAGCCCGAAGATACAGTAATTGATAATATCGTGAAGCTGAGAAGCAACACCTTCCGAAACCTTTGTTTCGCCCTTGTTCTGTAAAATACGGCGGATCCGATAGGAACGGATAATGACCTGATCGGTCATAGCACCCAAGGACATTCCCTTCCACGCATCCCCGTAGTCGGTATTCTTCTTCTGCAAAAGGGTGCGGATCTCGGTAATATGCTTGCGGTACGCCTCAAACAGCGAAGCGTTGTCATAAGCGTCCAGCTCTGTCAGGCGCTCGGTCATATCCGCGTCGTTCGGAATCGTCTTGCGCATATCCAATTTAATGAGAAACATCACGCAGTAGTTGATGATCCCGATATATTCCACATCCCTGCCCTCGGGAATCAGCATCTTGTCATTGTGCTCCTCCAGCGTGCGAATGCGCTTGGCTTTGCGCCAGATCTCGTCATTCAGCGATTCCGAGCGATACAACAGCCACGACGGACCGTAATCACAGTTCTTATCGCGAAACAGCGTTTCGCAATACGAAATGATCTTGTCAAAATCCCCCATCAAATCGTCTGTCGTGCCAATCTGTTTTTCTGTGATCGGTTCCATAATTCTGATTCTCCTTCGTTTGGTTACTCGATAGGTGTGGCGGCTTCTGTCAGCATACCCGCAATTCTTGCCGAAACCACATCCAGCGCCGTTTTGTTCATACCACCATTCACAATAATGTCAGCATACTTGCGGGTGGGCTCTACGTAAATTTCGTGCATTGGCTTGACGGTCGATACATATTGATGGATCACGCCGTCAATATCGCGACCCCTCTCGGTCACATCACGGCGAAGACGGCGCAAAATACGCTCGTCGGCATCGGTATCCACATAGATCTTGATGTCAAACAGCTCGCGCAGACGGATGTCGTGAAAGGTCAGAATGCCGTCCACAAGGATCACCGCCGTTGGCGAGAGGGTTTTGGACTCGTCTTTTCTCGTATGCACGCGAAAATCATACAGCGGCATCTCCACCGTTTTCCCGTTTTTCAGTGCCGTCAGGTGACGGATCAGAAGATCGGTATCCAAGGCATCGGGGCAATCGTAATTGGTGAGAAGGCGTTCTTCATACGACAAATGATCCTGTGCCTTATAGTAGTTATCGTAAGAGATCACGGTGATATCCTGCGGATACAGTGCCAAGAGCTTGTCGGAAAAGGTCGATTTTCCCGACCCCGTACCGCCTGCAATACCAATGATATAGGATTTCACATCTGTCACCTCGCATAAAAGCTCCTATTAGTCTTATTGTAACACAGCTTTTCCGCTTTGTCAACGCAAAAACAAGACTTTCGCAAAAGGAGTTTGACTTCGGGCAGGATTTATGCTATAATAAGAAAAACGCACTGTAGAAAGGACTGCTTATGAAAAAAGCCGCATCCTCTAAATTCTATTCGGCACTTGTTCTGTTCGGCTTGATGGGACAGACCGCGTGGGTGGTTGAGAATATGTATCTCAATGTCTTTATGTATAAAATGTTCCACGCCACCGCAAGCGATATTTCCCTGATGGTCACGGCAAGCGCTGTCTCTGCCGCGATCACCACGGTACTGATCGGTGCTTTGTCCGACCGCATCGGCAAGCGCCGCCTTCTGATCTCGCTCGGCTATATCCTGTGGGGCGTGTCGATCTTTTCATTCATTCTCCTGAAGGAAGAAACGATCCGGGCGATCTTCCCCCTGACAGCCTCCGCCGCCACCCTCGGCGTGTCCCTGACGGTCGTTTTTGACTGTATTATGACCTTTTTCGGCTCATCCGCCAACGATGCCGCCTTCAATGCGTGGCTGACCGACTCGGCAGAAGCCGACAAGCGCGGCGCGGCAGAGGGCATCAACGCGATGATGCCTCTGGTTGCCATCCTTGCGGTCTTCGGGGGCTTTATGGCATTTGATCTTGACCGCTCCGAAAGCT
>JAFTKF010000202.1 GCA_017453405.1 Clostridia bacterium | reverse complement strand
TACTGTTATCCGATGGCCACGCGGTGCAACGCTTTCTTGACACTCTGTTATCCGATCGGTCGCTGATTTGTGACAGCTCACCCGATTCGGTATGATCCGACGGTTTTTTATTCTTATCAACATAGAAAGGCGCTTTTTATGAAGCGATAGTGTTTCGTTATGGAACGGTTAAAGGAACTTCTCGGTTACATCAAAGAAATGGATATTCTGGATATTCTGGATATCGCATTGGTTTGGCTGATGCTGTATCTTGTGTATAAATTCATCAGAGAACGCCGTGCGACCAAGCTGGCATTTGGCGTGATCCTGTTATTCGCCCTTCGTTTTGTGAGTGACTTTTTCAATCTGATCGTGATGGAATTTTTACTGCAAAACGTATTGCAGGTCGGACTGATCGCGCTTGTCGTGGTCTTTCAGCCCGAGCTTCGGTCGGCGCTTGAAAAGGTGGGCGGCGAGCCGCTTCGTTCGATCAAGAGTCTGACCGACTCTAAGGCGGTTGCCGAATATAACGATGTGATCGCCAACATCTGCGAGGCTGTTTGCGGCATGGGTCTTGACCGCACGGGTGCTCTTGTGGTGATCGGACGCCATACCGATCTTTCCTCGTATGTCAAGAGCGGTACGGAGCTCAATGCCAATGTCAAGAGCTTCCTTCTTAAAAACATTTTCTTTGACAAAGCACCGATGCACGATGGCGCGGTGATTATCCGCAATACCCGTGTTCTTGCTGCAGGATGCTTTTTGCCCCTTTCGACCAATCCCGATATCGTGAAGGAGCTTGGTACGCGCCACCGCGCGGCAATCGGGCTGTCCGAGGAGACCGATGCTCTGGTGATCGTGGTCAGTGAGGAGACCGGTATCGTTTCGGTAGCGCGGGATGGCAAGCTGACGAGAAATCTTGACTATGGCAAGCTGCAGAAGATCTTAAATGAGGAAATGGTGACCCGCTCGGAGAGCGTGCGCAAGCACCCCGTGGCGGCGTTTATCCAAAGAGTGAAAAGACGCTATCGCAACGAACAAGAACCCGAGGAAGGAGAGGATGAGGTATGAGCGAAAGAATGACAAAACCGATTGACGAAAAAACCGAAGAATCGCCCGAAACCCAAGCGCGGAACAAAAAAGCGATTTTGTTTGACAATATTGCCAAGGGGCTGACCCTTCTTGTTGCCTTTCTGATCTGGCTGTACGTTTGCTCGACCAACGATGCCACGATGACGGTGGAAAACACCTTTGATGTGATTCCGGTGACCATTATCGGCACAGAAGAGATGAACGAACACGGTCTTGCCGTGCAGGATATGAGCTTTTACAACCTGAACATCACCCTGAAGGGCACAAGAAGTGCGCTCGGAGCGGTTTCTTCCGATAATCTTGCCGCATACATCGATCTTTCCGACATCACCGAGCCGGGTGTGTATGTGATGACACTGAAATACAGCATTCCTTCGGGTGTCGCACTCTCCGATTCGATGAAAAAGGAAGAGGTGGAGGTAACGGTGGATACCGTGGATACCAAGACCTTTACCGTGGATCATACCAAAATTTTCGTGGAAAATTTCAGCATCGATTCGGGCTGTGAGATCGACTATGAAAATGCCAAACTGAATGTGGATTATGTCAAATTCGAAGCACCGACGATGCTTCTTGAAAAGATCGTGGACCTTCGTGTGCGTGTGACCGGTACGGTTTCGATGAGTGCGAGCACCGATATCACGGCGGTCGTGGAGGCACTGGATGCCGACGGCGCGGTCATTACCGATCGCAATCTCAAAACGACGACCTCCAAGGGCGGTGTGGTGCGTTCGCTGGTGAATGTTTCCCTGCCTCTTCTGAAGCAGAAGAATGTGATGCTCACCGTCAAGGAAGAAGACGGCATCGTATCGGGCAGTAAGATCATGATCGCTTCTGACCGTGTGATCATCAAGGGTGAGCCGCGTGCGGTGGATGCCGTGACCTCGCTTTCGCTCGGCAGTTTTTCGCTGAAGGAAAAGACCGAGAGCGTGAACGGCAAGGTGACCTTTACGATGACCCTGACGGAGTACCCCGACGGTATCAGCGAGATCACGAAGAGCGACGGCACGCCCTTTGAAAACGGCGTGGTGACGGCGACGATCTATGTGGATGTTCAGCCCTTTGAAACGCTGACGGTGCCGATAAGCTATTGTACCGTCGTGGGCGGTAAGGCAACGGTGCTTGATGACAGCCTGACACTGAAGGTGGGTGCTGTCAACGACACCGCGTATCTTGGACTTCTGAAGGATGCCATTGCGGCGGGCAGGGGCGGCTTGACGCTTGCTGTCAACGTGGCAGGACTCCCTGAAGGCAGGGCAACCGCACCGGTCACGGTGGTCTTCAGCGATCCGTACAGCGGTAAGCTTTATGAGATTTTTGAAAATGGAGAGCCTTATACCGTAACGGTTACGGTTGCGGAGGCGGAATAATGCCGTATACCGTTTTATTACAGAATATCAAAGTACCGCTTGACAAACGCGAGCGCGCGCTGTGTGATCGCGATGCTCTGCGGCAAGCCGAAAAAAAGCTTCTGGCTCAAGGGATCACGGCAAATCGTGTAACGATCGCCAAGCGTTCGGTCGATGCCAGACGGCGCGACAGCATTCTTTACCTGTATTCGGTCGCGGCAGAGCTGGAAGCGCCGCCCTCGGAAGAGGCGATCGCCAAGCTGTCGCTGGTGATGCTTGCCAAGGCGGACTACGCGCCGACAGTCGGCACAGAAGAGCTTGCCGCCCGTCCTGTTGTGGTGGGCTTCGGTCCTGCGGGGATGTTTGCCGCTCTTGCCCTTGCTGAGCGTGGCTATCGCCCGTTGGTTCTGGAGCGCGGCAAGGATGTGGACGCCCGCAGTCGCGATGTCAGCGCGTTTCGCGAGAGGGGAATTCTTGATACCGAATCCAATATTCAGTTCGGCGCAGGCGGAGCGGGTACGTTTTCGGACGGCAAGCTTGTCACGAGAAAAAACGATCCCCTTTGTGCGTATGTGTTATCGAGACTGGTGGAATTCGGTGCCAATTCCGACATTCTGGTGAATGCCAAGCCTCACATCGGTACGGATGTACTGAAAACCGTTGTCAAACAGATCGAGGCGCGTATTCTGTCGCTGGGCGGTGAGATCCGCTATGGCGCAAGGGTCAAGGCGATCGCGCCGCATACGCGCGGTGTGTGCCTTTCGACCGAGGAGGACACGGTCTTGGCGGGGGCAGTCGTGCTTGCGATCGGGCATTCGGCGCGGGATACCTACCGCCACTTATACGAAAGCGGTCATCGCTTACAGCCTAAGGCGTTTTCGGTGGGTGTCAGAATCGAGCATCTGTGCGAGGATATCGACGAGGCTCTTTACGGGGACGCGCGTCGCTATCTGCCGCACGCCGAATACAGTCTTTCCTATCGGGAGGGCGCGCGCGGTGTGTACTCCTTCTGTATGTGCCCCGGGGGTGAGGTGGTTGCCGCCGCCAGCGAGACCGAATCGGTGGTGACCAACGGTATGAGCAACAGCCGCCGTGACGGAAAGAATGACAATGCGGCACTTTGTGTGTCGGTTTTGCCCGAGGATTACGGCAATGACCCAATGGGGGCAATTGCCTATCAGCGGCGTTTGGAAAAGGCGGCGTATCGGGCAGCAGTCGCGCGGGGCGGCGATTTGTATGCCGCGCCGATTATGACCGTGGGGGATCTTCTCAGCGGCAAATACGGGACAGCGCCTTCGCGCATACAGCCGAGTTACCGTGGCGGCAATACCGTACCTTGTGACCTTACGGCGATTCTGCCCTCTTATGTGAGTGAACTGCTCAAGCGCGGTATGGTGCGCTTTGGCAAGACCATTCGCGGTTTTGATGCCCCCGATGCCATTCTGACGGGGGTGGAAACGAGAACCTCCGCACCGCTTCGGATTCTGCGCTCGGAGCACGGAGAGTCCCTGAGTGTGCCTTATCTCTATCCTTGCGGAGAAGGGGCAGGGTATGCGGGCGGAATCACCTCTGCGGCTTTGGACGGTCTGAAGATCGCCGCCTCCCTGATGGGGCGTTTTAAGCCGCTTGAATGATGTAGTGAAAGGATATGATCCTATGAATACCAAATGGAATCTGAAAAGCGACTATACCCTGTCATCGGATGCGGTACGGTCGCTTGCCGAGGCGTTGAAGATCTCGCCCGTGACGGCACTGCTTTTATGCCAGCGCGGCTATACCGACGCAGAAGCGGCAAAACGCTTTATGTCGCCGGTGGTAGGGGAATTTCATTCGCCGTTTTTGATTCCCGATATGGAGAAAGCCGTCAAGCGTCTGGAGGATGCCATTCAAAGCGGTGAGAAGACCGTGATCTATGGCGACTATGATGTGGACGGCGTGACTTCGGTCAGTGTCTTGTGGCTGTATCTCAAAAACCGCGGGCTTTCGGTGGATTACTATATTCCCGACAGAAGCGGCGAGGGGTATGGTATGAACAATGCCGCCATTGACAAGTTTCACGAGAACGGTGTCAAGCTGATGGTGACGGTCGATACCGGTGTGACGGCAATCGACGAGGTTGCCTATGCCGCCTCTCTCGGGATCGATACGCTGGTGACCGACCACCACGAGTGTCAGCAAAGTCTGCCCGATGCGGTAGCGGTGGTCAATCCGAGACGGAGTGACAGCGACTATCCCTTCAAGGAGCTTGCGGGCGTTGGTGTGGTCTTTAAGCTGTTATCCGCTTGCGAGACGAGACGCGCGGCAAATGAAGAAGAGGCTCGGGCGAATATCGAAAAGCTTTGCGACAGCTATATTGACCTTGTGGCAATGGGTACGGTGGCGGATGTTATGCCGCTTGTGGACGAAAACCGCCTTCTGGTCAGCCGCGGTCTTGCTTTGATGAACAGCCGCCCCCGTATGGGACTTTCGGCACTGCTTGGTGCCGCCTCGGGCGGTGAAAAAAAGCCGGGCGCTGTTACGGCGACAACGGTCAGCTTTGTGGTTGCCCCCCGTATTAACGCGGCGGGCAGAATCGATTCGGCGGAGCGTGCGGTGGGGCTGTTTTTGTCTTCCTCGCCTGCCGAGACCGAGGCGATCGCGTATGAGCTTTGTGACATCAACCGCGCCCGTCAGGCAGAAGAAAATCGCATTATTGAGGAAGCCGAGGCGAAGATCGCTGCCGAATGCGATTTTGACAGAGATTCGATCATCGTGCTTGCCGACGATCACTGGCATCACGGTGTGATCGGGATCGTGGCTTCCCGCATAACCGAAAAATACGGACTTCCCTCGATCCTCATTTCGTTTGACGGGGACATCGGCAAGGGAAGCGGCAGAAGCGTGAAGGGCATCAACCTTGTGGAAGCCCTGACCGATTCGAAGGAATATCTTGTCAAATTCGGGGGACACGAGCTGGCGGCTGGGCTTTCTGTGGAGCGCAGTCGCATCGATGCCTTCCGTGAGAATATCAACCGTTATGTCAAAGAGCACCTGACCGACGCCGACTGTCTTGCCGCGATCGATGTGGATTGCGAGATCAATGCTACGGATGTGACGCTGTCGCTTGCCGAGGAGCTTTCGCTTCTTGAGCCATACGGCATTGCCAACCCAAGCCCGCTCTTTATGATGCGCGGGGTAACGCTTCGCGGTGTGATGCCGCTTGGTGAGAAGCACGCGCGTTTCCTTCTGGAAAAGGATGGCGTTTCGCTTTCCGCGCTTCGCTTCGGCAAGAGCCGCCGCGATTTTGAGCTTTATGGGGGCGATCTTGTCGATCTTGTCTTCCAGATGAATGTGAATGAATTTCGCGGTGTGCGTTCGGCGCAGATGATCGTGAAGGATATCCGGCTTGGCGAGGGACAGTATACCGTGAATCCCGAGGATCGCCGCCGCTATGAAGCGCTGATGAACGGCGCACCCTTTGATAAGGATGAGGATATTCTGCCGACACGGGACGATATTGCGCCTGTCTATCTGTGGTTCAAACGCCATTTCGGCAATACCAAGGATGAGATCACCGGTGTGAGAGAATTGCTTTCGCAGTTCAGAAGCTATGCAAGAATCCATTATGTGAAGCTTCGGGTGATTCTGAAGATCCTCGATGAATGCGGTATTGTGGCGATCGAATATTTCGGTGAAACGGGTGAAAACATCCGCTATACCGTCAATTATGTAAAAAACAAGGTCGATACCGAAAAGGCGCCGACCTATTCAAAGCTGAAACAGCAAATGAAGAAGTAATGCGTGACTGAGGTGAGTTTATGTATGCAGCGATTGCCAAGCTGGTTATGACGCTTGATGACAACAACCGCTCCTATGATATGAATAAGATCAAGCGTGCCTACAAGTACGCTTACCGTCTGCACGATGGGCAGTTCCGCATCAGCGGAGAGCCGTACATTATGCACCCGATCGCGGTTGCGGAGATCGTTGCCTCCTTGGGTCTTGACACCGATTCGGTATGTGCGGCACTTCTGCACGATACGGTGGAGGACTGCGGTTCAAAGATCTCGCTGGAGATCATTGCCAAGGAATTCGGCGAGACGGTCGCACATCTGGTAGACGGTCTGACAAAGCTTGTGCAGATCCCCTTTGATGACAAGGAAGAAGAGCATATGGAAAACCTTCGCAAGATGTTTCTTGCGATGGCAAAGGATATCCGCGTGATCTTCATCAAGCTTTGCGACAGACTGCACAATATGCGCACCTTGATGGTGAAGCCCGACAATAAGCGCCGTCTGACAGCACTCGAAACGATGCAGGTCTATGCGCCCCTTGCGCACCGTCTCGGTATGCAGAGGATCAAGCAGGAGCTTGAAAATCTCTCTCTGCGCTATCTTGACCCCATCGGCTACGAGGAGGTCAGTGAGGATATTGAGAACAAATACGGGCAGAATATTGACTTTATCGCGCGTACCAAGCGGGTTTTGTGCGCAAAGCTCGGGGAAAACGGTCTGAACTTTGCGATCGACGGCCGTGTGAAGAGTGTTTACAGTATTTACCGCAAGATGTTTTCGCAAAATAAGTCGTTTGATGAGATCTATGACTTCTATGCCTTCCGTATCATCACAAACGACGATATCGAATGCTATACGGTGCTCGGTATCATTCACGATGCCTTCAAATCGATGCCCGGTCGCTTTAAGGATTATATTTCCACGCCCAAGCCCAATATGTATCAGTCGCTTCATACGACGGTCATCGGGCGGGACGGCATTCCGTTTGAAGTGCAGATCCGTACCAAAAATATGCACCAGATCGCCGAATACGGCGTGGCGG
>JAFTKF010000201.1 GCA_017453405.1 Clostridia bacterium | reverse complement strand
TGCACGAGGATATTTTCAATACGATGCATCGCATTTAAGGAGCGGCTATGATCAATACACACGATATTTTAGAAACGATCAATATGATAAGAGAAGAAAATCTCGACGTGCGCACCATCACGATGGGAATTTCTCTCTTTGACTGTGTCAGCGAGGACGAAAACCGTCTTTGCGAAAAGATTTATGATAAGATCACCAAAAGCGCCGAGCATCTTGTCAAAACCGGTGAGGATATTGAGAAGACCTACGGCATTCCGATCGTCAATAAGCGCGTGTCGGTCACGCCGATCTCGCTTGTTGGGGGCGGTATTTCCTCGGATGGCTATGTGAAGGTTGCCAAAGCCCTGCAAAGAGCGGCGGATACCTTGGGTATCAACTTTATCGGGGGCTTTTCGGCTCTGGTGCAAAAGGGTTCGACACTTGCCGCCGACCGCCTGATCACCGCCATTCCCCAGGCACTGACCGAAACACAGCTTGTCTGCTCCAGCGTCAATGTTGCTTCGACCAAGGCGGGCATTAATATGGATGCCATCGCCCGTATGGGTAAGATCATCAAGGAAACGGCATATCTTACGCGCGATAACAATTCGATCGGATGCGCAAAGCTTGTGGTCTTTGCGAACGCCCCTGAGGACAATCCCTTTATGACAGGCGCGTTCCACGGTATCGGTGAGCCCGAGAGAGTCATCAATGTCGGCGTATCCGGCCCCGGTGTGGTGGCATCTGCCATCAAGCGCGCGGGTGATTGCTCGCTGTCCGAGCTTGCCGATGTGATCAAGAAGACTGCCTTCAAGATCACCCGTGTCGGTCAGCTTGTGGCAATGGAGGCGTCGAAAAAGCTGGATGTACCCTTTGGCATTATCGACCTCTCGCTTGCGCCCACTCCCGCGATCGGTGACTCGGTGGCGCATATTCTTGAGGAAATGGGTCTTGAATCCTGCGGCGCACACGGCACGACGGCGGCGCTTGCAATGCTGAATGACGCGGTCAAGAAGGGTGGCGTGATGGCATCCTCCCGCGTAGGCGGTCTTTCGGGCGCGTTCATTCCCGTGTCGGAGGATGCCGGTATGATCGCGGCAGTCGAAAAGGGTGCTTTGTCGCTTGAAAAGCTGGAGGCAATGACAGCCGTCTGCTCGGTGGGTCTTGATATGATCGCCGTTCCCGGCGACCTTTCGGAGGATATCATCTGCGGTATCATTGCCGACGAGATCTCTATCGGTGTTGCCAATACCAAAACGACAGCGGTGCGCCTGATCCCCGCTTACGGCAAGGATGTCGGTGATGTGATCGACTTCGGCGGTCTTCTCGGCTATGCCCCCATCATTCCCGTCAACCGCTATTCGCCGAAAAAGCTGATCGCGCGCGGCGGTCATATTCCCGCACCGATCCATTCGCTGAAGAACTGATCGAATGCATTATGCGAGATATTCTGCATAAAGTAGGAAAAGTGTATAAAAATATGCAGAAAAATGAATATTTCTTGAAAATTTTACCCCAAACCGCTTGACAAAGGCGGTGCTTCGGTGCTACAATGATTCGTGTGCACCAAATGCACGGTATTTATTATTTTTAAAACCCGGAAAGGATCACGATTATGAAAAAGACACTCTCTATCATCCTTTGCCTCGCTATGCTTCTGACCACAGTTGCGGTTTTCGCTTCCTGCGGCGACACGAAGAGCAAGGTCAAGGTATTCACCGAGTATGAACTCACTGCCGAAAAGTACGCCTTTGCCGTAGCAAAGGAAAACACCGCCCTGAAGGACGCTGCCAACGAGCTTCTTGCTGAACTCAAGGCAAACGGCGAGCTTGAAAAGATCATCAACTCCTTCTTTGACGGCTCGGCTACCTTCGCATATGAAAACCCCATTGCCAATCCCCCCACGGGTGACGCGAGAGACGACTATCTCGTTGTGGCAACCAACGCATACTTCCCGCCCTTCGAATACTACGAAGGCGTTAAGCTCACCGGCGTGGATATGAAGATCGCTTCTCTCCTTGCTGAAAAGCTTGACAAGACCCTTTACATCTATGATATGGAATTCGACTCTGTGATCACCTCGGTTAAGGAAGGTATGGCAGATATCGGTATGGCAGGTATGACGGTCAACGAAGAAAGACTCAAGACCATCGACTTCACCACCGAATACTACGAATCCGCTCAGGTTCTGATCGTTCGTGAGGATGACACGGTATTTGCTGACTGCAAGAGCGCTGACGACATCACCGCAAAGCTTTCCGCACAGGCTAAGACCTTCACGGTCGGTACGCAGAACGGTACGACGGGTTATATGTTCACCGCAGGTGACGAGGGCTTTGGCTATGACGGCTTCAAGAACCTCACCACCAAGGGCTACACCACCGGTGCACTTGCTGTTCTTGACCTTGCCAACGGCGTGGTAGATGCTGTTATCATCGACAAGCAGCCCGCGATTATGATTGCTGAGAGCACCAACAAGTAATCGATGGCTGCCTGGGATTCATTTTACCGACAGCTCGTTACGCTGGAAGGGTATAAAAATGTATTAAAAGGCTTACTGAACACCGCTTATATAGCGGTGTTTGGTTTGCTTATCGGTATGATCATCGGCTGTCTGTTGGCAACCACCAAGATCCTGCCGCAAAAGAAATGGTACGTGAAGGCGCTGTCCCGCTTTACCGACTGCTACGTGGCGCTCTTCCGCGGCACGCCGATGGTCGTTCAGCTTCTGATCATCCATTTCGTTCTGTTCCCCGCGCTTGGCATTCAGATCTCCTCGGTGATCGAGGCAATCATTGCCTTTGGTCTGAATTCGGGTGCGTATGTTTCGGAAATTATGCGCGGCGGCATTCTGTCGGTCGACAAGGGTCAGACCGAGGCAGGCCGTGCGCTGGGCTTCGGCTATGGCAAAACGATGCTGAAGATCGTTCTGCCGCAGGCGATCAAAAATGTCATTCCCACCTTGGGCAATGAATTCATCACCCTGCTGAAGGAGACCTCTGTGGTCAGCTTCATTGCGGTTGTGGATATCACCAAGGCGTTTCAGAATATTGCCAACTCAACGTATGAGTATATCATTCCCTATATCGTTCTGGCGCTCTGCTATCTCGTCGTCGTTCTGATCGTAACGGGACTCATCAAGCTTGTAGAGAGGAGGTTGCGTGCCGGTGATCGAAATTAAGAACGTGTATAAATATTTCAACACCCTGAAGGTGCTGAAGGGCGTTTCGACCGAGATCAAGGAAGGCGAAAAGGTGGTCATTATCGGACCTTCGGGCAGCGGTAAATCCACACTGTTACGCTGTATGAACCTTCTTGAAGAGCCTACCTACGGCGAGGTCTGGCTGGACGGCAAGCTGATCACGCCCCCCGATCCCTATCTGCATCGCGAGGTGATCGAAGCCTCCAAGACCTTTGTGAAGCTGTTCGGGGAAGCACTGGAGCAAAATCCCGATGCGAATGAAGAAGAGTTGCGGGAATCGGTCTATCTTTCGATCCGTCAGAATGATCTTCTGAAGCGTCACGAGGGTCGTGCTTACCGCAAAGCATTGAAAGCCATTGCCGAGGAAAATTATGTGGATATCAACCTTGCCCGCCGTCAGATGGGTATGGTGTTCCAGAATGTCAACCTCTTCAATAATATGAATGTCCTGAACAATCTGATCGCAGCCCCTGTCGGACTGAAGCTGAAAACCAAGGAAGAAGCGACCGAGCTTGCGATGAAGCTGCTCACGCGCATCGGACTTGCCGATAAGGTTGAGGAATATCCCCAGAAGCTTTCGGGCGGTCAGCGTCAGCGCATTGCCATCATCCGTTCGCTTTGTATGGAGCCTCGGTATATGCTCTTTGACGAGCCTACCTCGGCGCTTGACCCCGAAATGGTCGGCGAGGTGCTCGCCTTGATGAAAGAGCTTGCCGATGACGGTATGACAATGGTAATCGTCACACACGAAATGGGCTTTGCCCGTGAGGTTGCCACCCGCGTGATGTTTATGGACGAGGGTGTGATTGCCGAAGAAGGCACGCCGGATGAGATCTTCCGCCATCCCAAACACGAACGCCTCAAGGATTTCTTGTCAAAAGTGCTGTAACACCTTGTCAAACGACGGTGTTTGATGAAAAAATAAGCGATACTTGGCTTAAAAACCGAGTATCGCTTTTGTTTTGGTCAATTTCAATAATACATAGCGATATTTGTTCATCTCACTTGATTATTGTTTGTATAAAATGACGGTTTTGGGGGCAATAAATTGACAACACAGGCATAATATGATATACTATTAATAGAAAATAAATTGAGGAGTAGTTGCGATGAAGTATACAATGACTATGCGTTTTCTTTTCATTACAAAAAGCGCATAGAAAGATCGCGATTCACTTTCTATGCGCTTTTCGGATATCACATCGATTGGGTCTCGTAATGGAGGACATATGATGGTTATAACCGGTTATGTAAAGAGTGGTAATACATATTTGTATCTTATTCAAGATCCCGGACCGACAAATGGAGTATTTGAATTTTATTCATATGTAAAACTGATTAATGGTCGTAACACAGTAAGCGGAGAAATTCCCGATACCGGTGTGTGGGAATGTGCAATTACGGTCGATACCGATTATTCGCAAAATACAATACCGTACTATTTTGGATAAGGAGGTTATTCTATGAAGAAGCATTTTTTGTTATTGGTAATCATTATGGTACTTGCAATTTGCTCGGTTATTACGGTATATGCATTGGATCAAGAATCAGCGGCGTTGTCTGTTACCACAGAAGACTCTGTGAATTCCGCTCAAACGCCGATTACCGTATCGCCTACGTATCAAGAAACGCTTTCCCAAAGCCGTAACGATTCATTGGCGGTGTCGCGCTCAGAAACATCCGCTATCCGTAATGACAGTGTTTTGGCAGTGTTAAAGCTGTACCGTGGCTCGTTTATGGCGGATTTTGCCAAATGCCTTTCTTTGGATGCAATGCTTGCAAAGACCGATGTTCAGGAAAGCTATGTTTCAGTTTCTTCGCTTTCGCTTTCAGAATATCAAAAAAATGCCGACGGCAGCTTCACAAGCTTGTATTCATCTTTAGAGACTTCGCCTCTTCGTGCGACGGTCAATACAATATTTTCTCCCGATTCCATGTTTCATTCAACGGTCGCAACCAAGTCAAGCGAGAAAATCGAGATTGTGAAGCTGTACTGTCTTGACGGAACAGCTTCGCGCGACGGTTTTTATCTCTATTTCATCACCACAAAGGGTGATTATGTTTATTATCACGATTATGCCCGGGGTGAAATATCCGTCAATTATCCCGGCGTATTGATGCCGCTCGATCAATTTTGCGCGTTTGCCTCGCGTGTTACTGAAAAACGGGCGAAGCTTTCATACGGCGATGTTACATTGGAAGATGATGTGGGTATGGATCTTACCCCTTACCGTGTGGGTGGGGCGATTGTATCGGCACGACCTGTCCAATCACAACCTAGTTTGCTGATTGGCATTTACAATATGTGGGCATTCTATGCTATCATCCTGATTGTATTGGGCACACTTTGCGCGATCTGTATCGTTTTATGGCGTTGTTTTAGAAAACCCCGCGCGAAGCAACCGTAGTATACCCTAAAAGAGCATAACGGCGGTAAATGCCGTTATGCTCTTTTTTTACGACTGCAGGAGTGCTTCGCGAAGGAAGGGGGCGTTCACAAGGGTTTTGACAGCGGATTCCACGGAAGGGTGGCGCTTCGGGTAGAAAACGGGGCAAAGCGAAAGCTGAAGCTGCATACCGGCGGTCAGGGGCGTTTCTTCAAGGTACACCAATAAAATCGGAATATCCGAAATTGCCAGATGGCGAAGCGCTGAGCGCAGGATCTCGTCCTGAAAAAAGTGCGGCGAGAGAAAGGCGACAGCAACCGATGCGTGTTCAAGGACAGCTGTCACGCCATCCCCAAAGAAATTGTCGATCGGGGAAGCAATGGCATAGTGACGATAGGATCGGGAGAGCGCGTGTAGGTAGGGTGCCACCTCGGCTTGGTCCTGCTCTGCGTGCAGGGTCAGAAGATAGGCAGGCTCGGTCGGGAAAAGATAGTCAAGCATCATCGTCAAGTGTCCTTTCTTCGAGTGTTCCCGTGATCTCGCCCGACCAGAAGGTGCGCAGGAAGGCGAGATGGTATTCGCTATAGGTAAAGGTCAGATAGCCTTCCTTTTTTTCGGGGTTCAAGCGCTTTTGTTCGGTCGCATAGGGGTTTTGGCTGCTGTCGATCAGATAAAACCGATCGCCCCAAACGCTGCTGTTGAGATGCGCCACGCGTGTGATCTCGGAAAGCTTGACGGTTTTACGAAAGCCGAACAAAAGACCGCGCCGTGTGACGGTATCGCCCTCTACCGTGATCACCGCCGCATCGCGGTTGAGTACCCAGAGCGAAAGCAGGGAAATGGCAAAAAACAAAATGCCAAACACGACGGAGGCAATCGGAATGCTGTCGCGGTTTTTAAGGATCGCTATCACCATAATGGCAGTCATCGGAATAAAGACGCAAAGCATCATAATCGAACGGACAAGCGCATCGCGGTCGGAGATAATTTTTTTCATTTCTTTCATCATAAGATCCTTTCGGGGTTACGGGAAGAGTGTTTCAAGGTCGACATCCGCCAAGAATACGGCGGCGTAGGAGAAGGTGGTGTGAAAGAGAGAGGTATTCCATTTGGTGTCCTTGCCCCAGCTTTCAAAGGTGGTGGTAGCATCCTCGCGGAGCATCCGAAGCCACGCGCCGCGATCAAGCAGCATTTCACGAACGAGAGCACCCTCATGATGGCGGACAAGACCCTCCAGCATCACAAACGCGCCGAACAGCGAGACTGACGAGACCTTTTCTTCCCGAATGCGCCCAAGAATTTCCCGTTCGGCATCGGCATCTTGGCAAAGCGAGAAGGCGTAGGCAAAGAGACCTGACAAAAAGCTTGTATGACTGCTTTCGGTGCTGTCGCGAAAGGCAAGGCGCTCGGGCAGATAAAAGGCATCGGTAAATGCCGCAATCAGGGGGGATTCGTCGCGATAGACAGGCTGTGACAGGATCGCCGCCATCGCGTTGGCGGCGCGGATCGCGTGGATATAGTAAGCGTTCATCACGGTATGCGCTTCGCGGCATACCTTACCCGAGGTCAGATCAACATCATAGCCGTGGCGGAAGTTGGGCGGCCATTCGACAACGCACCATTTATCGAGATTTTGAAGCAGATGATTCCGTTCATAGTCGCGGCGGTAGGCATCAAGCAGGGCGGTGACCTTGGGATAATTGGTTTTCAGATAGTCAAGATCCCCCGTATAGCGGTAGTGCCAAAGCACAAGGCGGCAGAGAATCAGCGGAAATTCGGCGATCTCCTGCATAAACGAGGCGTTCAGACAGCACATCAGGGTATCGGTGATAAAGGCAGAAGCAAAGGCATCGTCGATCAGCTTTCTGACCATCGCATCCTTGCCCGTGACGAGCATATGGGCAAGCGAGGTATAACAGCCATCCCCGAGATAAAAGCCTTTTTCGCGCTCCAGACAGTCGAGAGGGGCATCCTGCACGCCGTATTTTAAGGTATGCAGACAAAGCTGATACAAACCGACAAGGGCAGGCTCATCCCGGTACGCTGGTTTGATGGGGGTCTTTGCCGTAAAGGGATAATGCTGTGCCAGAAGAAGGATCTCGTCTACCTCGGCATCCTCGGGCAAAAGCAATTCGGCATAGCGAAAAGCGCGGTAGAGATAGGGGGCATACACAGTTTCCCCTGTCTTCAGGCGAAACGCTTCCTCATAACAGCAGTTGGCACGAAGCTTGTAGCGAACGCTTTGGTCGGCATTCAGCTCTTCCCCCAAGCGCACGGTGACAAGGCTGTGCCCCTTCCCCGACACCTTCACCCAAAGACGCCCCGCATAGGTCGCGCCGAAATCGACTTGCAGACGCTGTCCGTCACGTACAGCCGTCAGGGGCGCTATTCTGTCATAAGAAAGCATCTCGGTCGCTTGCGGAAAAAGGATCTGATCAAAGGCAGTTGCGGCTTTGGCATATTCCCACGCGCTGTCGTTATAGTCGGGTGATTCAAAGCCCACCTCGGGGGCGTTTGCATCGTATTCTTCCAGAAAATCGGTGTCATAGCCGGTGATGCCGATGGCACGGTAGGCGGTGTGGGGCGCGGTCCTGAAGCTTTCGTCACTCACAAGTACCGTCTTGCCGTCGACTTCAAGATCGAAAAGAAAGAAATGCCGATTGTCGCCGCTTTGCCACACGCGGTTGATCAGCCCCTGATAATAGGTGTGAACGGCGATCAGATTGTCGCCGCTGTGAAGATACGGCGTGAGGTCAACGGTGTTATAATTCTGGCGCGTGTGATAGGCAGGGGCAGGGCCTTCTGCGACGAATATGCCGTTGACATATAAGAGATAGTGATCGTCGGCAGAAAGATAGGCGGTAGCCGTCGCAAAGCGCTTTAGCGTGACAGAGCGGCGAAACAGAATGTGTCGGTTTCGGTGCGCGGCGGTATCAACCTCCTGCCGATCGCATTCGCGGAAGAATACGTTTTGCGGAGAAAGTGTGCAGAATTCCTCGTTTGTGATGGGAATTCCCTTGAAATGATGCATAGCAATACTCCCTATTGATACAGAATACTGTCGAAATAGCGTTCCATAAAGGAAACGGCAGATAGAATGTCGTCGCGGCTGAAGGTTGTGCCGATGGGTGCTACCACCCATTTGTCCTCGCTGTCATTGCGGCGATGGATCACGGCGATCACTTCGCCTTTAAACTGCGAAAGCGGGGTGTCGACACCGAGAATATACGCATCCTGCTCCTCGCCGTCGGGTGCTTGGATGCCCTTTACATAGCCGTAGTTGACAGGATAGCAGGTATCGGGATAGTCGGGATGCCGTGAGCCGAGCGGACGGTCAACTGTGACTTCTACCCGCGCCCCGATCGGGCGGTGGGGTAAGAGCGTATAGGCGCGGCGAAGCAGTTCAAGAATCTCGCGCGGCAGAAGCGGCATACGGTGAAGGGTGATAAGCTCTTCTTTGAAAATGCGTTTTTGCTCGGCAAGTGTTTTGTGCGGGTGCGAGGCTTCAAATGCGGTCAGGATCTCATAGATCATAAGATTGCCGATACAGCGATCATACGGATACGGCAACGAAAGATGCCGAAGCTTACGGCGGCTAAGATCGGTATACACGCGCTTGATTGCCTTCGGTAAAACCGTAAAGGCAGAAAGCATATCGGAATCCGGAGGAAAATGCGCAGCTTCCCAATGCGAAAGCACGATTTCGTCAAGATACGAATCGCGTTCTGACAGCAGTTCTTCGTCACAGAAATGTAAGGAATACATATACGACCTTTCCGCGTGTTTTTTACGCATGTCCAATTACCAAAGCCCCAGCAGGAATTCGGCTTCCATCGAGGGTGCTTGCATAAGCGTGAGTCGTGGCAGATAGACGGCTGTGGGAGTCAGAAGCACAGGTGTGACAGAATACGTGCCGTTCATAAGGGAACGCTCCAGAACGAGCAGGGTGTCGTGCAGTGCCGCATCTTCTTTGCCGTCAAGGAAGACGAAAAGCAGGGTATGCGTGGCAAGGCGTTGCTTGGGGGAGGGTGTTTTCAGGCTTTCGGCAAAGGTGTGAAGCTCGTTCTCGGTGTAAAAGAGCGCACGGTAGTTCATTTCTGTGCGCCCCTCCGAATAGGCACGCCCCGTGCTTTCGAAAACGGCAGGGGATTTTTGAAGGTATCCGCAGAATAATAGGCGCTCGGTGAGTGTTCCTCGGGTGTAGGAGAGCGAAGCTTTTGTGATGCCCGAGCGGTACAGCTTACCGACGGCAGAAACGATTTCATAGCGGCGAAGTGCTTTATACTGCGTAAAGAGCAGGATGAGGGAGATCGCAAGCGAGGACAGCGCCGCAACAAGAACCGCCGTCATAGCAAGCTCCAAGAGAATGCCCACAAGCAAGAGCACGAAAAATAAAACGAACAGTCCGATGATCAGCGAGATCTCAAACACAAAGGTTTCCTTGGACATCACATCGTCTTTCAGATCCGCGTGACGGCGCTCGGGGGTATACGGCAGTTTGATGGCTTCACAGTGATAACGTGCGAAACGCTCGGCAGCTTTTGCCTTTGCCTTGCGATAGAGAGAAAAGCAGAGCACACAAGGGCAAAGGATCACAAGAGAAAGGAGCGAAAGCGCAAGGGCACAGCTGAAGCCGTTATTGTAATAGAGGCGGTTGTGCTCGCTCAGTGTGAGAAGCAGGTGTTCGCCGACAGCAAGCTCACCCACGCGGAATTCGGTATCCGATTCCTCCACATACGCGCGCAAAAGCGCGCCTTGGGGAATGTGTTTGACAGCGTTTCGCATATCCGCGCTGTCAAACAGCGAGGCGATCCGCAAGGGCTTTTCGCTTTCCTTGACCGTAAGCAGAAAATAGCCGTTGGTATCATCGGAATTTTTCACATAGCGATAGCTAAGGTAGGTGAAGGTTTTCTCGGTATAATCGTCGTAGGTTTTTTTGGAAATGCGGATATCCCGAAGCCCCACAAGGGAAAGACACAGCATACCGACGGCGATCACCGCGCACAGAATGGCAATGACCAGATACTCGCGCGGGCGTAATGTGCGTTTGGGCTTTTTGATAGTGTGATTCATAACGCGTCTGTTCTCTTACAGAATGCCCCAGAAGAGCCAGATGAAGAGATAGCCCGAAAGAACAGCAGTCAGGGTGAAGGGAACACTGATCTTCATAAAGTCTCTTGCTTTGACCTCATAGCCTTCCTTGCGCAGAATGCCGATGCCCGTGATGTTGGCACTGGCGCCGATCGGGGTAATATTGCCGCCGAGGGTCGCGCCCACGAGAAGACCGAAATAGAGAACATACGGCTCAACGCCCATTGCCGAAGCAACGCCCGTAACCACGGGAAGCATTGTCAGAACATAGGGAATATTGTCGACAAATGCCGAAATGATCACAGAAGCAAAGACGATCAGGGTGTACATCAGAAAGAGATTGCTGCCGCCCAGTGCGACAAGACCCTCCGACAGCTTGGCGATCACGCCTGCCGAGGTGATACCCTGAATGACCACAAAGAGGGAAGCCAAGAGAAGGAGCGTCTGATAGTCCATTTCCTTGATGACCAGCTTGGTAGAGGAAAGGCTCTTGGTTCTGATAAGGTTCACAAGAATACCCACGTCAAGAAGCGCCATACAAATGATACCGTTGCGCAGGTTGTAAAGCGTGAGAAGCGCACCGCCTGCAGGAGCTTTGAGGAAGGAGGCGAGGATCAGAAGCACCACGACACCGATCATCAGGAAGCTGGGTACATAATCCGTAACCTCGGTTCTGTCTTTGAGTGTCAGGGGCTGTGTTTCCTTGCGGAAGAGATACAAAAGAATGAAAGCGGTCAGAACGGCACCAAGCTCGACGGCAAAGAACATACCGGGGCGACCCTTGAAGACGAAGAAGTCAAAGAAGGTCATATTGGCATAGCCGCCCAAGAGGATCGAGGTGGTATCGCCCACGAGTGTGGCAGCACCCTGCAGATTCGACGAAACCGCAATCGAAACGATCGGTCCGACAGGTGAAATGTTCTGCTTTTTGCAGACCGCAAGCGCGATGGGCGCGATCATCAGAACGGTGGCAACATTGTCAACAAATGCCGAGACGATACCCGCAAGCAGTGCCATTGCGACAATTGCCATCTTGACATTTTTAAACTTCGACAGCAGAACATCAGCAATGCGCATCGGCATTTTCGATTCGATGAAGAGCGACACGATACCCATCGTGCCCGCGATCATCATCAGGACATTGAAGTCGATCGCACCGAGCACATTGGAAAAGGTGAAGGTGACATCGTCGGCAAGTAAGCCGAGCCAGAGCGAGAATACCACAGCCGAGCCAAGCGCGACAAAGGCGCGGTATTTGGGGAGCGCGAACAAAAGAACGTAGGTAATGGCGAACAGAATGATGGCAATCACAAACGTAGACATAAGATACCTCTCTTTAATTTATATGATTTTTTAAAAAGGGTCAATAGGGATCAGGGGATATTACGGTAGATATCACACCTCCTTGACGACCTTCTCGCCCGTGGCAATGCCGCCGACGATCGCGGACAGCTCTTCTCGGGTCGCTGCCTCGTCAAAGGTGGAGTATCTGACGTGCAGAATATCGCCCTCACGCAAAGCCTTTCCACCGTGCTCGTCCACCTCGGCATCGCGGTTTTTGCCGTGCTTGACCGAGAGCACGAAAAGATTGGCAGGCCAGAAGATGTCGCGGATCTGCTTGCCGATGGCGAACGCGCCTTTTTCCAGCGTGAGATAGGCATCGATGACCTTGGCGGTCTTTTCCTCGTTCAATTCCTCCACGCGGTCTTCCACAACGGCATCGTTGACCGACTTCGCCCCGAACATTTCACAGACCACAAAGGACACTGCCGCAACAATGATCACATAGAGAATATTGTCGTAACAGCCCAGTGCTTCCACCGCAAAGACAATGGCGGTGATCGGGGTCTTCATCATAGCGGCGATGCAGGCGGTGATGCCGAAAATGAGAATGACCGTGTAATAGTCCTGCGAAAGACCGAAGATCACCTCAATGGCTTCGCCAAGCGTTGCCGAAACGATCGCCCCCAGTGCGAGAAAGGGAACAAACATACCGCCGGTCAATTTGTTGGTGTTGGCGGAAAGTGTCAGGGTCGAGCGCAAAAGCAGAATGAGAAAGAGCATCCACACGGCGGTTTTGCCGTCAAACAGCGAAAGGATCAGATCATGTCCCGTGGAAATGAAGTGGGGCGAGAGCAGTCCTGCGCCAAGCGTCAGGGCAAAGACGGCGAACAGCTTTAGGCTGTGCGGTACTTTTTTGAGCTTTTTATTGAAAAACTGATTGATGGCGCGGTAATAATACAAAAAGGCAACCGCGAACAGTCCGATGCAAAGCCCGACAGTGAGGGGAATCCAGATCTCACGCAGTGTCAGGGCGATGGGGGTCATTGCAGGAAAGAGGGTGGTGCTGACCCCGAAGATCGGGGCAAGCAGCTCGGCGGTGATCGAGGCAAACATCACCGAGGTCGAGGAAACGATGATGATCATCGGGGACAGGCGCTGATGCGCTTCCTCAATGGCAAACATAATCCCCGAAATCGGAGCGCCCGTAGCAACCGAAAAGCCGGCACACGCGCCGCCCGTCATCGAATAGCGGTCCCACGCCTTGTTTTTTCCGGCAAAGGTATACACCGTGCCGCGACCGATGGCAGTGCCCATTTGCACCGACGGACCTTCGTTTCCGAGCGGCACGCCCGATAAAAAGGTTATCAGCGACAAGGCGAAAACGCCAAGGAGGTTTCTCAGCCACTTGAAGGTGATAATGCCTCTGAGAATACCGATCGAGGTCGGAATGCCGCCCCCCTTCAGATTGGGGATCTTTTTGTAAATATACGCAAGAAGAAGGGAAACAAGCCCCAGCACCGCAAGGACGGCAAGAGAATAGAGGGGCTTTTCGCGCAGAAAGGCATAGCCTTTTTCGGACAGCGCGATCACATAATGCGCCGCGACCTTGTAGAGCGTGACCGCAAAGGCGGTCAGAATACCCGTGATCGACCCGAACACAAAGGCAGGGATCAACAGGTGCATCAGATAGTGTTGAAAGCGTTTTTTCATCGGGAGTATCCTTATAAAAGTGCTTCTTTGCCCGTGAGATAGGCAATATCGTGGCGGTTCGCCATCATTTTCAGGAATTCTTCAAAGCGTTCCCACGTGTTGTGAATGTCAAATTCATACGCGTGCCCCCAAACGTAGAAGACCTTCTTTTCGTCGGTTTTAAGGTTCAGGAATTCTTCACCAAGCGAAAATAGCTTGTCCCATTCCTCGTGATGATACACGGTGGGCTTGAATTCATACAGATCGTCCTGCAAAGCAAAGCTGTGCGAGGATTCAGTGGTGCGGCAGTAGCGAATCCCCGTGTGCTCGCGGATGATTTTTGACACGCGGTGATCGTAATTCTTGCCGCCGCAGGGGTATGCCATCCCCACGACTTCATAACCGCAAAGCTCCGAAAGTCTCAGGCGGTCTTCCTCGACCTCGCAAGTCACGGCAGTATCGTCCGAGAGCGCGGGCAGAATCGGATGCGTTTTGGTGTGCGCGGCAACCTCGTGACCGTCATAAATATGTCTGATATCTTCGGGTTTTACCTTGATATGGTCAACGCGCTGACCTTCGCGGATGAGATGACCGGGTAAGCCGAGAAGAGAGGAATTGAGATTGAAGGTTGCCTTCATACCGTATTTGTTAAACAGCTCAATGAGACGGATGTCCTGCGTCACACCGTCGTCATAGCTGAAGGTGAGAATTTTCGTGGGGGTCATGGGATGCTCCTTTCGTGATGCGCAGTCAGTAAGCGCGGATACTGTCAGGCAGTGGCAGTGTTTTTTAAATGTCGTCTTCCTTTGTCTCTGAGAAAAAGGTGTCGAGGCGTTTTGCAAGGTCGGCAAGGGTGTGATAACGCCCTTTGACGGTGCGAAGCGGGGAAATGCGGGTGGCGTTTGCCTCTTTCTTCTTGATGCTTGCATAAAACCGATAGCTTCTTTTCTGAATGCTGATGAGATAAAAGCGGCTTTCGTTTTCAACGATTGCCGAAAGCTTACCGTCAGAGACTCCGGGGATCGACTTTTCATACAGGGTGTAGGTTTTCCATACCGCGCGAAGACTGTCCGTGTAGGCTTGATAGGTATCGTAACGCCACGATCGGTAGGGCAAATGCCCGAAGGATACCGTCAGAATATGGGCAAGACAGCCGTAGGCTTCTTCACGCAGTCCTGCGGCAATGCGGATGCCTTTTTGATGAAAAATGAGCACTTCGCCCGCGATCCTTGCGGGCGTTTTCAGCTGTTCAAACAGTGCTTGGCGCACAGCTTTTAGTGCACGTTCCGAAGCATCGGTGAAGGTAAACGTCACGGTGACAGCACCGAACAGCGCCTTTGCAACCGAAGCTTTTGCCGAGAGACCAAACAGAGAAACATCTTTTTTATGACAGCGTTCTTTCATAACACGATAGGAATTGACGATGGCAAACGGAATCTCAGGACAGGTGAACACTTTCATCGGGCTGTCTCCTTTCTATCATAGGTCAAAACGGGACAAAAGAGGAATAATGGAGCAGAAACGCTTAGCGGACAGGGGTACTGCCGCACGCGAGGAACAGTTTTTTCAAACGCTTTCGTCTTGTGATAGCGCGAATGACTGCGGCGGCGAGAAGGGGAAGGCAGAAAAGAGCGGTAAGGATCGTTCGCATAACGGTGAAAAAGATTTTTTGCGCGCGGCTGTCATACGGTTCGGGCAATACCTCTTTTTCGATCGTTCCTTCTATGAGGATCGCGCCGTTTTCAAGCCTCGGCTTTGCGATGAAGGTATATCCGCCGTAGTGACTTCTGCCGTCGATCCCGATCGAGAGGATGCCGTCACGCCAGTCGATGGGCAGGGAGATATTGCGGTTTTGTATATGCAAACCGTATGCTGTGATCTCCAGATGCTCAATGAAAGCATCAATGGTGTCAATCTCCTCACAACACGGGAATCGGAAGATTTTCATCGCTGTCAGCAGTACGCCTCGCCGCATTCGAGGTAGCGTACCGTAAGCTCGGGATGGGCGGCGGCAACGGTGTCGGCAAGGTGCATCATACCGCCCTTTTCCGAGCCGATATGCCCCATCACCACAAGGGCTTTCGGGATGCCGAGAGCGGATGCGTCGCGTGCGTATTCACAAAGCGCCCATTCGCAGGTTTCGCCGGTCAGAACCATATCGATTTCGGGATCGCGTAACAGCTCAAAGACACCGCCGGGTGTGCCGAAGCAGGCGGCGATTTTTGTCGTTTGATGCGCAAGATCGCCTGCCGCACGCGCATAGCGGATGCCGAGGCGGTCTTGGGCGCGCGCGATCACCTCGCTTGCCGCGATCGGCTCGTCTGCCGTGAGACGGTAGGAGGCGGCATAGGAGGTCTTTACAAACTGTCCCGTGATGCCGAGCGCCTTCAATTCCCCTTCGGTGATGCGGTCGGTATCGCGAAAATGCATCCCGTCGTGATAGCGGTAGATGACCAGCCCCGATTCCTCGATCAAAGCGTGCTTTTGGCGGTAAATGGGATCGTCCATCGGCTCGTCATAGTGATTGTAATAGGTGGGCTCGTGCGTGATCAGCAGATCCGCACCGAAAGCGATAGCTTCGCGGATCACCTCGACGCTGGCAAACATCGTAAAGGCAATCGTTTTGACCTCGCGTTCGGGGTCGCCTGCCTTCAGGGTATCACAGGTTCTGTCGGGCAGTGTCGCGCCCGCAAGCAGTTCACGAAATAATTCACAGGCTTTCATCGTGTGCTCCTTTGGTAAAAAAATAAAATTAAAAGAAGGTTTCGCCGTTTCGGGGAAACAGCAGGGTAAAGCTATCCGCAATATCCTCGCGGACAAGGCAGGGCCAGAATTCGCCGTAGCCCATTTTCTTGCCCTCGTAGGTGTGTATATCTGCCGCGAAATGCATCAGGACATCCTTGGTGTGCGCATCCATTCCGTAATGCTGTAAGCGGAGATTCCAAAGCTCACGCTTTTCGCCGTTTTCGTCTTTTTGCGAGATATAGCCGCCGCGCACGGTGTAATGCGTATAACCAACACCGTCACTGCTGTAAAAGCTGATCTTCCACGGTAGATTCGATTGCAGTCTTGGAATGGCATATTCTTTGTCGCTGTCGAATTTTGCCGAAAGAAAGCGTTGCTGGGCAGTGCGCAGGCAAACGAATACGGCGTTTTGGGGCAGCGTGGTGCGTTGGCTGTAAAGTGAGCGCATCGCGCTTGGCGTAAGACCGAGCACGGGATAGCCGTCCACCTCATCGGGAATCGAGCGGATGTAGCTGATGCCGTATTTTTTATTGAAGGACGAGCGGTTTTGTTCCTCATCCTCGGCGAGCGAATCCACCATCCAGCCCAAGGTGACTTCGCCGTTCACGGTCATTTTGACCTGTACATAGCGGTGATCGGGTGCTTCTTTTTTGAAAAACAGTCCCATAATTGCAGTACTCCTTTATGATAGAATTGCGACGGCGCCAATTTTGTCAGGATTGGGTAAGAATCATCCGTCACTTGGCTTTTCATAAAAACCTTCATTTGTCTATTTTCCTTTCTTTGGAAAAACGCGTATCAGGGGTTTTCCTGAAAGCGGTTTTGCACGCTTACCTTATCGCAGTGCGAAAGCTTTTCGACGCATTTGTCAACAAAGGGCTTTTTCAGCCTCAGCCCCGTGATATGCTTGCTTTGCAAGCGTGATATGCCGTCTTCGACGGCGTGAAAGGAGGACGGCTCTGCCGTTTCGTGAATGCCTTCGAAAATATACAAAACGATGGCAAGCCGTTCGGGGGATAGCCTCTCTTGCAGCTCGGCAAGGTCGTCCTCGCTGAGAGGCTCGATATGCATACGGCAATTGCTTGTCGCTTCGATATAGCGGTGAATGGCAAGGGTGTTTTCGTTGTAATAGGTGCTTGAAAGATCAAGGCGTCTGCCGTCTGACAGCAAGACCTCGTACCGTAGTGCCGAGAACTGTCCGTGCTTGTTATGACCGACCGAAATCCATACATCCTCGATCTCTTCATACGCCGTAAAAGTCTCGTCGATTTGGAAAAAGGCAGAATGGGTGATCCCACTCTCGTTGTAGTGGGTATAGTGATTGGCTGAAAGGGTGAAAAACGGAAAAGTAATGGCGAACAGAATGAGAAAGGCGATATAACTCTTTTTCCAGATATCCCGACGGTTTCCGTCAAAGGCACCGTCGACCATCACGGTGAAAAAGGGGGTTTTGATATGGAGCGGAATGATCGCGATACCAACGATCAGATTCAGAAAAAGCATGGCGACAATGCCTGCTCCCCGAGCCCCCGGGGTGATGGAAGTTCCGCTTCCCGCGATCAGTCGGTCAAGCACCCAAAGCAGTACGCCGCTGAGAGCTGTCAGGAGAAAGGAAAGAAGCAGTCCGACTCCGCTGTATTGGTGAGAGAGCGACTTGAAAAATCGGCAATAGTCCCGGTTGCTCGCATAGTCGTCAGCTCTGTTGACAAGCTCAGTTTCATCATATTTGTGAGGGTTTTTCCGAATGTCGCGAAGTCTTCTCACGATCAGAATAAGAGAGGTAATATCAATCAGTGTCAGCAGGAGAAAAATGACCGCATGCATAGGCAATATCCTTTCGTAAAGAAAAATGAAGCGCGGCAAGGATTGTTTTTACACCAGTTCAAGGTCGACAAATTCCTTTTTGGTGTCAACAAACGAGAGCGAAAGCCAGTCGAAGCCGATGGACTTGGCTTTTTCCCAGTCCATTGTGCCGTACGTGAGGATGACCTCGCCCGTTTCGGTGAAGTCATAATCGTCTTTTTCGTCCTCGTAATCGATCGCATAGCCAAGCGTGATCTTCACGCTTGCACCCTCGGCGTTGTAGCGAGTCAGGGGTCTTTCCGCTTTGTCGCATGGCTCATTGCAAAACATAGCGTCATAGCCGTGCTTGGCGCCGTCAAAAACCGTGAAGGTCTCGTCGGTGAGAGGGTCTCTGGCGACGATCAGACAGGGGTACTCGCCGTCTGTGATATACGGTGTCCGCTTGATCGTCACCGTGTCGCCGTAATACAGGATTTCCAACAAGGTGTTGCCGGTCGAGGAGGCAAGGATCGCCGATGTGGTATCCTTCTTTTCGCGTATGTCGGTCAGGTGCTTCTGTAAGTAGTAGGGGATCATAACAATATTCCTTTCGATCGTGTGTTGGGATATCGGAACGGTGACATTATTTTTCGAGGCATATTCCCACTTTTTCCGCTAAAAATACAAGGATCGCTTCCATATTCCGATCGTCCTCTACCGCATAGAGGCGGTTGTTGGAGGAAATAAAATAAAATGTGGTATCATCAATTTTTTGTACTTTGTGGATGAAGGAATAGGAAAGGCAAGTATCCGATTGGTATTGAGGACTTCTCTCGCGAATGATCACAGCATTCTCTTCAAATTGATAGTCCACTGTCTTTCCGGGATTTTCTTGGATAAATTTTTTTACCGTTTCGGAAACCTTCGATTTTCTGAGTCTCAGTATGAATAAGAGCCTGAGGAGCGAAGCGGCAAAAAATCCGCCCCCGGCACATAACCAATAATAATCTTCTGACAGTGAGTCCATAAGGATAAAAGTGATGCCAATGACCCCCATCAGAAAACAAGTAATCAACCCCTTTCGCTTCTCCTTTTCTACCAGAAAGAGATTGGTTTTGAGTAAAAGATCATACGTGTACGCGGTACGGTTGGTCATTTTTATAGTTCCTTTCTTAATCTACTGTGATGTGCACGGTATGGACGGCGAAGGCGCTATTATATCACGAATATATCATTGACTTCAATAGTTCCATCAGTTCCTGTGTTTGCTCTTGGCTTGTTGTTTGCAATTCGCTTTGATGCCCGTTTGTAAATATGAACAACACTTTGTGGGTATCCATTCCGCCGTCGGAATCCCCCTCTTTAAAGAAACTCTTGAGTTCTTTCACATCCTCAAAAGGGTACGTTTCTCTGCACAAATTATAGATATTGAGTTCTCTCTTATCGGAGTCAACCACGATTTTTCCGAAGAAAACCGATGTAAAGGTGGCGATATTCGTCAACATACAGAAGGCATAAACCACCCAAAATAATTCAACATCTCTTAGCTCATCCAAAACGATAGGAAGGAAAATCCCTGCGAGAAATACCATTGTGAAAATCACACAATGTGCAACCTCAGGTTTTTTCTTAATTGTTATTTTGTTGTCGTGACGAGTTATGATCAAGTTACTCTTCTGCATACGTATTCCTTTCGCTATACTAACCATTCCTCTTGTGAAACGCCCGGCACCGCGCAAAAAGCAGATCTTATTCGTAAAGCCCGTCAAAAAGCAGGGAAATGCTATCGTAGTCAATACCGCATTTGCGCGTCCAACGGTTTACAGGATGTGCGGCATAGCCTCTGTCGCTGAGCGGGTACAGCATCTCTTTTTCGGGTGTGTGCGAGTAAATCATACCGTGTGAATCATCGGAATGAAGAATATCCAAATAACCGAGCGTGTTAATGAAAATCCCGATTTGATCCTGTGTCATTGAAAGCAGTCCCGATTGCTTTAATTCGCGGCGAAGCTTTCCCGATGTCATCGTTTGCGGTGTGTTTTCGATAACCTCGATCACTTTCTTGAAATGCTTGTAATCGGCAATGGAATGTTCGGGACGGGATACCGTTTTATATTCTTCTAAAAAGATGATTGCCGTATTGAGTGAGGAACGCTCCATTCGCCCGTCAAAATAGAAATTTGCCATATCCGTATTTATGTGCCAGAATTGCATTTTCGGCTCAAGGCTGACAGCGTGCTGATAGCCGCAGATCTCACATCCGGTTTCGTTGTATCTGTCCTCGAATGCACCGTCTTTGCCTACGACAGAGCCAACATATTTCTTTTCAAATTCGTGCTCGGGGAGATTTTTTATGTAGTAATAGCAGGCAAGCGCCGTTCTGAATTCGGACGCATTGTGTGCAACACCGTAAAGAAAATCTTTTGCCAATTCCTTTGGCGAAAGTGTCGCGATCAATTCTTTGGCATAGCGAATCGCTTCGGTATGCGGATAAACCGTTTCGCAAAGCTTCATCGTACCTTCGCTGACAGCGGGAAGATATTCTTCGATGGGAGCAGTCCAAAAATCGCGAAAATCCTTGCGGGAAAAGCGTTTCAAAAGCTTTTGCGCAGCGGCTTTGTTGCAAACGGGGACAGGATTTTCCCGGTATCGTTTGATTTCCTCCCGATACGCCATATTGATTGCTTCGGATGCGGAAGCGCTTGCTTGCCACGCGGCAAGCGGCAGAGAAAAATCGTCATCCCCAATTGCATCCGCTAAGGTCTCAGACATTGCTTCTATTATACTTTTTTCTTCTTTCACAGCAGTCTCCTTTTTGCATTACAGCATCACTTCTGCTGTCAGCACCCCACACGCCGCACCGAGCGCGGCATTACGTTGCCCGTAGGGTACATATCACGAACGCGTAGCGTTCTATATCACGACACCGCAGGTGTCCATATCACGCGCCGCAGGCGCATATCACGACGCCGAAGGCGTCTATATCATGTCGCTTTGTCTGACTTTGTCAGACAAACGACACTCTCCACGTGGGTCAAGACTCCAAAAGGTATAAAAATGGTTGAAAAATGGGAGTGAAAACTCCAAAAGTTCTCATTTTTGCTTACAACACATTTTATTTGTTATAAAATCAAGAAGATTTTTCTCTTCTCTTTGCAATTCTCTTTAAATGTTAAAGAATATCATCTTTAGTGACACTGTTTTTAAAGCCACACTCCGTGCAAGTCCACGTTTTCTCTTTTGTGGTGAACCCCTCTTGAATATTCATATATGTCTCGCAATTATCGCAAAACCAAAAAACACCAAACATTTTATTGAAATTTGAAATTGTGTAACCACAGTCTTCACATCTCCATTTACCAAATAACGAATAATAAAGAAACATATGAGGGCTTCGACAAGACGGGCAGTCCATTTCCTTTTTTACGTTTGCATATTTGCTCGATTTTCGATTTATCTCTCTATAAGTAAAGCCCTCAAATGGAGTCTTTTCTCCGCAATACGGACATACTGTAAACTTTCTGTGGCTTGATATGCTGCAAATTGCACCGCATTTACTACATTTGATATTAAGTGGTATCATAATAAAACCTTTCATAAATAATTTTAGCGCTGAGTAGAGTTATTTCGTTTTGTTCAAAACTCACTTTTGTCCGTTTATTTTGGTCTTAACAGTTGTAATAGAAGCAATCAACATTCTTCTGATCTTGCCGCACCTGTTGCGCAGAGATTTGAATGTCACTTCGTCAATAATACCGCTCTTGTATAAAACACTAAGCCAAGTTTCTGTTTCGTTTGCTTCCTTTTGGGCTATTTCAAGCTTATGAACGAAGTCAGCGTTGCTTTCGGCATATTTTGCTTCCGCAATGTTCGCGCTGATTGAAGATGCACTGCGAATAAGCTGCTTTGTATATTCGGGGCGACCCTTTATTTTTGAGCATAATTCAGTGATTTCAACTGCAAATTCAATTGCAAGCTCGTGGGAGGTTTTGGGCATAAATACTCCTTTGTCCGCTAACGCGGAGTGATATGAATTGTCCACTGCGGTAGAGTGATATGGACGGCGATGCCGTCGTGATATGCTTGCTGCGCAAGCGTGATATGGAAAGCCGTTGGCTTTCGTGATATAGCCTCGCTTTGCTCGGCGTGATATGCGCACTTTGTGCGCGTGGAACGCCATCGCCTTACGTCGCGCAAGCGACATATCACGAACGCGTAGCGTTCTATATCACGACACCGCAGGTGTCCATATCACGCGCCGCAGGCGCATATCACGACGCCGAAGGCGTCTATATCACGTCGCTTTGTCTGACCTCGTCAGACAAACGACACTCTCAACGTGTCCTGTTCTCGGGAACAGATCAAACGGATATACGGTATCGGTTGTATAGCCATACTTTGCCATCACTGCGACATCTCTTGCGAGGGTGTCGGGGTTGCAGGAGATGTAGACGAGGCGTTTGGGGGCGATAGCGGCGATGCGGCAAAGGAGGGATTCTTCGCAGCCCTTTCTTGGTGGGTCGACCACGATGACATCGGCAGAGGCAAGCTCTTCGCGATTGGCATCGCCGCAGAGGAAGGTGGCGTTTTCAATGCCGTTCAGCTTGGCATTGCGGCGTGCGTTTTCGATGGCTTCGGGAATGATCTCGATGCCGAGGAGCGATTTTGCGCCCGATTCCTTCAGCATAAATAATCCGATCGTGCCGACACCGCAGAAGAGGTCGGCAAGGGTGTCATCGGGGGTGAGTGCGGCAAGGGTGAGCGCTTTTTGATAGAGCTTTTCCGCCATATGCGCATTGACCTGATAGAAGGAGCGGTGGGATAGGCGGAAGGTCAGCGAGCAGAGCGTATCTTCAATCTCGTCCTTTCCGTACAAGAGAGTGGCGCTTTTTCCGAGGATCACGTTGGTGTTTTCCTCGTTATGGGAAAGAAGGATAGATACGACCGCGGGGTGTTTTTGTGTGACGGTATCGACAAAGTCTTGGGCGTGCGGAAGCGTTTTTCCGTTCAAAACGAGCACAAGCGATACCTCGCCCGATTTTTCACCGATACGGAGATAGATATGCCGAACAAGCCCTTTGCCGTCTTCCTCGTGATAGAGCGGAATATCGTTCTCCTCCAGCCACGCGGTCACGGTGGTCATAATTGCGCGAAGCTGTGGCTTTTCCAGCTTGCAGTCGTCTGCCGCGATCACGCGGTGGGTCTTGGCGGCATAAAAGCCTGCTTTGTAGCCGTCGGTCAAGGGACATTCGATCTTATTGCGATAGCCCTCGGTGTCGCCGTACTCACAGGGCGCGACGGTGATGGCAACGCCTGCCTTTTTGAAGGCGCTTTTGACATAGTTTTCCTTCAGCTTCAATTCATCGTCATAGGCAATATGGCGATACACGCACCCGCCGCAGGCAGGGAATGCTTGGCAGTCGGAGGGAATGCGGCAGGCGCTTTTGGTCAGCGTTTTTTCCACACGCGCCACGGCGTAGTCCTTGGTGACTTTGATATATTTGGCTTGCACCGTTTCGCCCGTAACGGCATTGGCGACGAATACCACGCGCCCGTCCTCGGCACGCGCTACGCCATAGCCGCGGTTATTGATATCGAGGATCGTCAAAACAGCAAGCTCGTTTTTCTTCATGGGTCAATTCCTTTCAAAATGAGGGGGATTTTCAGATTTTTTTCGTATAGTTACTTCATTATAACATATATTAGAAAAGAATGCAAGAAAAAAGAGCGATTGACTTTACTTTTTCCTGACTTTGTGGTAGAATAATGGCAATCTATTTTTCTTTGAGAGGTAGCGTGAAAATTCTTTTCACGCGGGTTTTGTGGCTTTCGTTGTCTTACAACAACGATTTTGCTACGCAAAACCAGCCCCAATTCCCCACGAAAGGAAGGCTTTCGCAAACGAAAGCCATGGTAATTTTTATGAAAAAAGCTGTATTTGCACTTTTGCTTCTTGCGGCATTGCTTGTCTCCTGCGCGACACCTGCCGTAACCACAGCGCCCGTGACCACATCCTCGGCGACCGTCGACACGCAACCCGACACTTCGGCAAACGGCGGCACGACTGACATCACGACAGCGCCCGATACCACCGCCGATGCTTCCGGCGGGGTAGATACGCCTCCGAGCTTTTCGTCGATGACGGCGCAGGAGATTCTGAACGCCCTGAAGCCTTCGATCGGGAACGATCTTACCACCGTGATCGACAGCGTGAATCTGAAGGACAAAAGCACCTTTTCCTATCACTTTTTCGTACAGCCGACAGGTGATGTCAAGGAAGCGGCAATTTGTCAGCCGATCATTGGTACAATTCCGTTCTTTTTGGGTATACTAAAGACAAGCTCTGCCGATGCCGCCAAAACGCTTGCCGCCTCGATCAAGAAAAATGTCGATCCGCGCAAGCTGGTTTGTGCGACATATGAACATTATGAGACCTATGCGATCGGTGATACGGTCGTTCTGGTGATGGACGGCGATGCCACGCGCTATCAGCGTGTGTGCGATGCCATTCTCTCGTTGGCAGGCAACTAGGGATCATTTGATCCCAAAGGGGTGATTGGCGCTGTCCTTTACGTCCTTGACGTTTCTTCTGTTCTTTTTGCCGTGTGTGCTTTTTCTCTACCGTGTGTCGCCGCCGCGCTTGCAGAATCTTGTGCTTCTTTTTTCAAGCCTTGTGTTTTACGCGCTCGGTGAGCTTAGCTATCTGTGGCTTTTGCTCTTCACGGCAGTTCTGCAGTATCTTGCCGCACGCCTGATGGCAAGATATCCGCACCGTAAGCGCCTGATTCTGATTGTTGCGGTAAGCGTCAGTCTTCTCTTTTTGTTTTACTACAAATACGCCTCCTTTTTTCTGTCGTTTGTGGGGGTTTCCTTCTCTGTGCGTGAGCTTCCTGTCGGCATCAGCTTTTATACCTTCCAAGCCATCAGCTATACGGTGGATGTCTATCGCGGCGAGGTGAGGGCGCAGCGCTCGTTTTCGCTGTTTGCCACCTATCTTACGCTCTTTCCCCAGCTGGTGGCAGGGCCGATCGTGCGCTATTCCGAGGTGGAAGAGGCACTTCTTGACCGCTCGGTGCATCTGACAGAGGTTGCCGAGGGTGCGTTTCGCTTTGCGGTGGGACTCTCTAAAAAGCTGATCCTTGCCGATTCGCTTGCCGCCGTTGCTACGGCATATGGGGAAAGCACCCCGACCGTGCTTCTCGGCTGGCTGACAGCAATTGCCTTTACTCTGCAGATCTATTTCGATTTTTCGGGCTATTCCGATATGGCGGTGGGACTTGGCAAGCTTTTCGGGTTTGATTTTCCCGAGAATTTCAACTATCCCTATATTGCCCGAAGCATCACCGAATTCTGGCGGCGCTGGCATATCACGCTGTCCTCGTTTTTCAAAAGCTATGTCTATATCCCCCTTGGGGGCAATCGCCGCGGCAGATGGCGCACGTATTTCAATCTCGCGATCGTCTGGCTTCTGACGGGGCTTTGGCACGGAGCCGCCTTCACCTTTCTCGCGTGGGGGCTTATGTACGCCGTGCTTCTGATTTTCGAAAAGGCAACCAAGCTGTCCTTGCCGTCCATCGTGGGGCATTTGTATACCTTCTTGTTCACGGTGATCGGGTTTGTGTTTTTTTCTGCCCCTTCACTGTCCGATGCTTTTTCAAAGCTTTCGGCGATGTTCTTTTTCGCTCCCCTATCGGATGCCGCAAGCCGTTTGCTCCTTTTCGATGTTCTGCCGATGCTTCTTTTGGCGTTGATCTTCGCGACCCCCTTTCCGAAGACGCTTATCCGCTATTTGACCAAGCGGGAAGCATCCCGTTCGCTGATGAAAGCACTTGCCACCCCCGCGCTTCTCGTTTTGTCGCTTGCCTTTCTGGCAGGGGCTTCCACACATCCCTTTTTGTATTTCAGGTTCTGATGATGAAACGGTTTTTTGACAGGCTTACCATTTTCTTTTTTCTGTTGGTGCTTGTGGGCGGCGGGGTATGGCTGTCTTTATCCGACGCCCCTTTGATGATCGAAGAGGAGCGGCGGCAGGCCGCCCCCGTTCCCGAGGCTTCCTATGAGGCTTTTGAAAAAGGGGAGTATATTGCCGCGCTGGATGCGCATTTTCTGGATCGCCTCCCGTGTCGCCGTGCCTTGTTGACACTGTATGCCCACACGATGCAAAAGGGCTTTGCCAATCCGCGCATCGGGGATATCCGCGTGTGTGAGACCACCCTTGAAAAACTGCCGCCTGCTTATGATGAAGCACTGCTTCTCGATAATCTCGATACGATCGCGCACTATCTTTCTGCCTTTCTTTCGGGCAAGGAGGCGTATTTTTCCCTTATTGCGCACAAGGGGCATTATCGGGGAACGGACAGCATTTATACCGATGCGTGGCGAACGATCGCCGAGGACGGGCGGTTTCTGCCGGTCGATACCGCACACACCCTTGCCTATGACAGCTATTATCGGGGGGATATCCACGTGCGTGCCGAATGCTATCGGGACTTTGCCGTCTCTCTCGGGCAGGCAATGCGGTTTGAGCCGACGGCGGGGCTTTTCCCCGTGGACGGACGGGAGGCGAAAGGCACACTTGCCGCGCAAATTCCGCTTGGCGACTATACCGACCGTTTTATGCTTTTGTATGATGCAAACGGAGTGATCGCCTCTGCCAATGTGTATCGGGGCGAGAGCGTGTCGGGGCTGTATAGGAAAGAGCCCTTTGCCGACCCGTATGATGTCTACCTCGGCAGTGAACAGGAATCCGCGCTTTTGCGCATCGAAAATCCGCAGTGCACGAGCGGCAGGCGGCTTGTGCTCTTCCGCGATTCCTATGCCCGTGCGCTTGTGCCCTATCTTGTGGGCGCGTATTCCGAGATCGTGGTCTGCGATCTGCGCACCCCTTACCGTACGCTTTCGGATTTTTCCTCTCTTTATGCCGATGAAAACACCGATGTTTTGGTGCTGGTGAGCACCTACACCGTATTATCTACCAGATTTTGATTTGCTTTTTCGACTGATAACTGCCCGATTCGGGGGCATACTGTCTATAACACGAATGGATTTGCCAAGTGCAAAAAAGGAGACAGTATGCGTCGACTCGTTGCCGGGATCTTACCGATCCTTCTTCTTGCCGTGGGCTTTTGCCCGATCACTCATCTGAATAGCCAAAAGGCAACAAGCCTTTCCCTCGAAGCGCCCGCGACGGCGGCAAGCGCCAAAACCGCCGAAGGGGTATATCTTCTGGTAGGGGTAGACAAAGCATCCTATAGCGCGGATGTGATGATGCTTGTCCGCGTGGAAAGCGATCGGCTTTCCTTTCTGCAGATTCCGCGCGACAGCCTGACAGCAGACGGCAGACGGCTGAACACGCATTTTGCCGCCGCCTGCGTAAAGGCGAAAAATGAGGGCAAAAGCGACCGCGAGGCGTATGCCGTCGGGGGCAAGGTGCTTGCCGAGCGGCTGGGGGAAGCGTTTGGCGTGACGGTGAAGGCGCACGCCACGCTGACACTTTCGGCACTTTCGACCCTGATCGATGCGATCGGGGGCGTTACCTTGACCTTACCCTGTGCGCTTGATTACGTTGATCCCGAGCAGGGGCTTACCATCCATCTGAAGGCGGGCGAACAGCATCTTGACGGCGCGGCTGCAGAGGGACTTGTGCGCTGTCGCAACGCCTATCCCGATGCCGATTACGGCAGAATGCGTGCGCAACGGCTGCTGATCGGGGCGGTATTCGACAAATTACGACAGAATTTTTCCCCTCTCTCCCTGCTTTCGCTCTTTCGCCGCGCCTATGGCGAGGTCGAGACCGATCTTTCCTTCGGGGATGCGCTGCCGCTGTTAAAACAGCTTTCGGGCAAGGGAGCGATGGCACTTCGCTTTGCGACGGTCTGCGGCAGTACAATGCGCGTGGGTAAAGCGGCGGTAGAGGTGCTTGCCGAAGAGACCCTTCACGATGCTGTGGCGTATCTCGGTGGCACGTGGACACCAACAGCTTGTCAGAAGCTTTTTTTCTATCACTCTCAAGAGAGTCAAACCTTGTATTTTTCAAAGACACCGCCCCCGTTTATCATCAGCGAGTGAGCGGTGTTCGGAAAGGACAGTTTATGCGAATTACCGATGTCAAGATCTATACCGACGGCGCCTGCAAGGGCAATCCCGGTCCGGGCGGATGGGGTGCGATCCTCGTTGCGGCAGGCGTTGAAAAGGAGCTGTCGGGCGGAGAAGCCGAAACCACCAACAACCGTATGGAGCTTCTGGGTGCCATTGCCGCCTTTGAAGCCTTGAAATTCCCCTGCCGCGTACAATTCACCTCGGATTCCCGTTACGTGGTGGACGGACTGGAAAAGGGCTGGGCGGAAAACTGGCGCCGCCGCGGCTGGAAGAAGTCGGACGGCAAGCCCGCGCTGAATCCCGATCTCTGGGAACGCCTTCTTACGGCGGTTGCTCCCCACGAGGTTACATACGTATGGGTCAAGGGTCACGCAGGGCATCCCTATAACGAGCGCTGTGATGCGCTTGCCGTTCGTGAGGCTGAAAAGTACAGCCGCTGAAAGGACTGAGGAACACGTGAAGAAGATCGAGCTGTTCGGGGTTATGTTTGATACGCTTTCTCCGGAGGAGGGGGCAGATGCCATCATTGCGTGCGCAAAAAAGCACCAAAGTGCGCTGACAGTTACCCCAAACGGCTCGATTGTTGCCACGGCACGGCGAAACGAAGCGTTGTTTTCAAGCCTTCTGAATGCCGCGTTTGCCTTTCCCGACGGGACAAGCATTCTCTGGGCGGCAAGGCGGCTGCATACCCCCTTTCCCCATGGCAGAGTCACGGGAGTAGACCTTGGGGAAGAAGTCTTACGAAGGGCGGCAAGGGAAGGGCTTTCGGTTTTTTTCTTTGGGGGCAGGGAGGGCGTTGCGACATCTGCCGCACGCGCGTTATGCATGCGTTACCCAAAGCTTACCGTGGCAGGCTGTCGATCGGGCTATTTCGACGATCTTTGCGCGGTGAAAAAAGAGCTTGTGAAAAGCCGCGCCGATATTGTTTTTTGCTGTCTTAGCTCGCCCTTGCAGGAAACGGTGGGGCGCGAGCTTGCCGATACGCTGTCCTGCCCGGTGCTGACGCTCGGGGGCAGTCTGGATATTTACGCAGGCAGGCTTCGCCGTGCGCCCCGTGTGATGCAGGCAATGTCCTTGGAATGGCTGTGGCGCTGTCTGTGTGAGCCGCGGCGCTTTTTAAAGCTTACGCCGCTCGTTCGCTTCGCTTTTGATGTTCTTTGCCTGAAAAAAGCAAAAACCCCTTGCAATCGGGCAAAAAATAGATATAATACAAAGTAGATACCTTGCAAAGAGAGGTATTGTTCCAAACGAAAAGAGGATGATTTCTTGAAACATAAAACTCTTGCCCTCTATAGCTATATCGGTGCGCTGGTGGCATCTCTCTTGGTGGCAGTGGTGCATACGGTGACCTATCTCAACCATTACGATTTTACCGCCTCGCTCTGGCAACACGGTGTCAGCGGTATGATCGGGATGCTGAGCTATCTCTGTCTTATTCCGATCCTGACGGTGGCGGCGGTATATGGCATCACTTTGAAAAAAGCCGAGGAAGAGGAAGGCAGTTCTGCCTCGCTCTACATACAGTCGCGCTTTTCTAAAATCGCATCTCTTGCTGTTGCGGTCCTTCTTGCATTGACGCTTGTGGCGCAGGCACTCGCCGTCGGCACATCCGACCGCCTGCACGCCCTTGTCGATCCCACTTCAGGCGCGTATATGTCCCTGACATCCATGCTTCATATCCTGACTCTTGTATTTGCACTGCCTGCCGCGTGGTATTTCGTTTCGCTGTTTCGCAAAAAGGAAGCCCCGCTTTCCGCAGGACTTTTGGTGCTCGGGTATTTCATTCTCTACACCTTGCGCGTGTATTTTGATATGTCGATGCATATCAACAATCCCCGTTGGTCCTTCCGAGTGATGGTGCTTGCGGCGATCTTGCTGTATTTCGTTCTGGAGCTTCGTCACAGCTTAAAGCCCGAACGCCATCTTGCCTACGTGCTGTTTGGCTTTCTGGCGCTCTCCCTCTCGCTGACCGAGGCATTATCCGAGATCGTGTATGCCATCGGCTTTTATACAAACGACGGCTTTGAATTGACCTATAGCGTGATGAAGCTGTCGATCGCGGTGTATATTGCCTCCCGTCTGTGGGATCTGACACGCTCGCTTGACAAAAAACTGCCCGAGGGTGTTTCGGAATCGGGCGATCCGAAGCCGTCTGACACTCCTGACGCAGTAACAGCTTTGCCCGAGGATACCCCCAAAACCCTTGAAGGCTTTGAAGATACCCCAAAAGATACCGGCGATACCGTCGAGGACACCTCCGAAGAGTCCCTTCCCGAGGCTCTTTTGCAGGATCTGACCAAGGAAGAATTGATGCGCTTTTACCGTGCGCTGTATCAGAGCCTTGCCAAAAAGCAGGGCGTGAATGAAACCTCCCCCGAAGAAGACCGTCAGCGCGTGCGTGAGGAGACCATGACCCTGATCGCCAAGCTTCTGGACGGCGATTCGCGCGAGGAGGGCATTCGGTATATGCGTGCCTTACTGCGCCGTATGGAGGACGAGACCGAATGAATGCTTATACGGTGCTTGCGCGCTTTTACGACACGCTGAATGCTTCGGTTGATTATGACGGGATCTACCGTATGATCGATCGCATTTTCAAGCGGCACGGGATCGAAAAGGGCGCGACGGTTCTTGACCTTGCCTGCGGTACGGGCATTCTGACCGTGAAATTTGCGAAAAGCGGCTATGATATGATCGCGGTCGATCTCTCCGAGGATATGCTGATGACGGCACGTGACAACAGTGACGAAGCGGAGCTGTATCCCTTATATCTCTGTCAGGATATGCGTGCGCTTGATCTCTACGGCACGGTGGACGGCGGCTACTGCTGTCTCAATTCGATCAATTATCTGGATACCGAAGACGATCTTGACGCTTTGTTTTCGCGACTGAAGCATTTTGTAGCGCCCGGCGGCATTTTCGTGTTCGATGTCAATACCGCCTATAAATTCCGTCACACCTACGGGGAGAATACCTATGCGTACGATGAAGACGGTGTGTTCTGCATCTGGCAGAATCACGTAGAGGAAGAGCCGCTCGCCGCGACATTTGATCTGACCTTTTTTGTAGAAGGAAAAAACCAAAGCTACCGGCGTCTTGAGGAAAGTCAGCGGCAGGTCTGGTTTTCGCCCGAGGCGATCGAGAGGGCGTATACAAGACACGCCTTTGAAACGGTTGCTGTCTACGGCTCAACCGAGGAAGAGCCCCCGAAGGATACCGACGAAGCGTTGTATTTTGTGATCAGAAGACAATAACAAAATGCCCGACCAAATCTTCAAGGATTTGGTCGGGTCTTTCTTTTGTTTAGTGTTTCTTTTTCTTTATGATACCGAACGCTACAGCAGCACCGACGGCGATGACAGCGGCGGCGATCCCGAGGATCAGTCCAATGGGGGAGCGCGTTTTGTCATCCTTGGGGGATTTTGCTGTATCGGTGGTCGTGGGGGTGTCGGTCGTTGTCGGCGTGTCGGTGACGGTGTCAGCTTCGGTGGTGTCGGGCGTCAGCTCGGTATTGGGCGCTTCGGTGGTATCGGTGGGCGTTTGCGAGGGCGCTTTTTCATACGGTACGACATACATTGCCGACGGAATCCATTCGCCTGTGGTGAAATCTCTGCCGAGTACAAGCACCTGATCGTCGTAAACGCGAACGTAATAGCCCTGACTGCCGTCAAGATTTTCGCCGCCCGTGACACGGTAGCTTGTCCAGAGATAGGCAACCGAAGCGGTATTGAAGATTGTGGGAAGCGAGTCGGAGCGCGTGTACATATTGCGCTCGGAGTCCAGTGTCCAGTGGCTGTGACCGTTGAACAGTATGACCTCGGGATATTTCTTCAGGGTCAGTCGAAGTCCGGTTTCGTTAGAAACGCCGTCCCAGCCCTGACCGGCAAGGCTTCCCGCTACGGTGTCGTAGAGAGACTGATGCAGGAACACGAAGGTGGGTCTTGACGCGTCGCGGTCTTTGGCGAGGGTTTCGTCAAGCCAGCGGATCGTTGCGGGGTTCAGGGTGGTTTCGACGCCGTTCACGGGAGCGGCATCGTTACCGAGAAAGACAAAGTGATAGCCATTCAGCCGGAAATCGTAATGCGAGCTTGTGGGAGTTTCACCGTCCGGCAGCTTGGCATACTGCAGGAACTGCGCGAGCTTTTCCTGATACGAGCCGTTATACAGATCGTGATTGCCGATGGCAAGAAAATACTCAGGCGCGTTTTCTACCGAGGCGTGAAGGGCGGTAAGCTGTCTGAACTCCTCCGCATAGCCGTGGTCGGCAATGTCGCCCGCGATGAATATGCCAATGCTATTGGGGCTGGTCAGGGCGACATCCTTCAGCATTTTCTTGAAATTGACATTATAGGTGTGGTTTGCCGAAGCGTTCAGGTGAATATCACTGACAGCCTGAAATTCCACGATCGGCTCGCCAAAGGGCTTTGCGGCGGCATTTTCGGGAAGGTCGACGGTATACGGCTCTTCTGATACTTCGCCGTTTGCGTTCACGGTGTAAAGAAGCAGCTTGGTAGCACCCGGGGGAATCAGAATATTCTTACCGATCTCCCGTTCGGTGGTCGCGCCTGTGACCTTGAATTTCGCAAGTGCGGTATAGCCCGAAAGCTTGCCGTTTTCATCTCCCCAATAGGGAAGGATGTCGGTGGCGGCGCTTCCTTCTGCCAGTGTTACACGAATCGTGCCCTCGGCAAAGCCGTCGGTCTCGTTTTTGAGGGTGTAGGTCGCCGAAAGCGGCTGTTCGGGCTTTTCGGCAGGGGGTGCTTCAATGGTGACATTCACCCACGCGATCGCGCGGTTCAGATCGCTGGTATCGTCGGGCATCAGGCGAATGATGTATTCGCCTGCGGGTAAGACGGCAGGGGCAGAGCCGTTATCTTGCGTGTCGGTCTTCACATCGAAAGCCACGCCCGAGCCGACATCGGTCACGTATGCCCAACGGATTGAGTGGGCTTCGCCGGGATAATAAATGCCGACCCAGTCCTTACCCGAGCCGATTGCAGAAACGCGGATCGGTTCGTTATACGCGAAGGTGGTTTTTTCAACCGAAAGACGGGAAGTGTCGCCACCAACGGCGGGAAGCGATGCCACATCGCCCACCGTGATCTCAATTTCGGCAAGCGCTCTTGAAAGATCGGTGGTATCATCGGGCATCAGACGGATGATGTAACGCCCTTCTCCGAGTGTTTCGGGTGCGCCTGCATTGACCTCGCCCACGGTGCGCATATCAAATGCCACACCCGAGCCGACATCCTCCACATAGACCCAGCGGATCGAATTGGGTGCACCCGGATAATAGATGCCCACCCAGTCCGCGCCCGAGCCAACGGCTGTCACCGTAATCGGCTCGTCGAGCGTATATGCGGTTTTGTTGGTGGTGAGAAGCTCACCTTCTGCAAATAGCTGAATCATACCGATACCTCCTATGATCAGAGAAAGTGTAAGAAAGAAACAGATCGCTTTTTTCATAACGGAACTCCTTGGTTATGTTGGTGTAAAACCTTTTCTTTATTATAGCAAAGGAAAATGAAAAAATCAAGAGAAACTGCTTTTTTGAAGGTGTATTTCGAAAGGCTTCGGCAAAAAAACAGAGAGAACCTCATTGTCGCTGCATTTCTCTCTGTTTGATTATCGGAATGGAATGTTTTGGGCAAAACGGTCGCTTTTGGGAAGATCAGTTCCACCAGCCGCCGCCCTCCCACCAGCCGCCCGAGGATTCGTAGCCGCCCTGGTTGTACAGCTCTTCGGAATTGAAGAGGGTATCAATGTAGGTATAGCGTTCAAGGAACCAGCCGCGCAGATGTGTGACATTTTCGCGGTAGGTTTTGAACTTCAGCAGTGTACGGGGCTCTTGGTTGATCTTTCTGCCGAGAACATTCCACACCTCAAAATTGGTGGCGATATCGTCTTCAAACGCCACAAGGAAACGGTCGATCTCATAAAGCATTGCGTTGCGGAGGTCTTCTTTGACCTCGTTCCAACGGGCAAGCAGCTTATCGCAGAACCAGTCCTCGTTCATCAGAAGGTAAAACCATTCGTGCTGTTGGGACATTTCTGTTTTTTCGCCGATGTATAATGTTTCCACCTGACCGTTATCAAGGCGCTCGTCGTTTCCGAGAGACAGGTCAAAGTCCCACGGGCAGGTGAAATAGATCTTGCCCCCCGCTTTTTTCACCATAAAGAAGGAAGAGTAGCCAACGTCGGTGTTCTTGACAAGGGCTTGCAGAATAAAGGTGTCGATGAAAGAGTCAAGATCAATATACCGTGTGACCTCGGCTTCGCTGCCCCCCTTGATCGCCTCGTGTGTGGCTTCGAAATAGCGGCGCAGGAATTCGCATTTGTCGCGGGCAAGGGTAGAATCGGGATAGTCGGTATTGATGTTGTACTTGGTGCGGTTGATGCGGAAATATGTCGTGCCCTCCACGCCGTCATCGGCGGCATAGCTGTCGCGCTCAATGAGATAGTCGGTATCGACTTCGTTGGGGTCTTCGGCAATGGCTACGCGGTAGTCGTTGATATTGTGCTGTTCGGCAACCTGATAAATGCCGTAGTAGTCACCGTTGACATACAGCTTGACGAACGAGGAGGAGGTGCAGTAGTCGATATTGTCAAGCAATCTGCCTGCGGTGAAGGCAAGGTGATTGCGCAGGAAGGATTTGTCACAGTGATTGGCAAGCAGAACCCAGCTTTTGGCAGGACCCCATCCCTGACCGAAGAGATTGACCTTTTCGGTGAATTTCAAACGGTAGGATTTTTTCTCGGTTCCCGTATAGGTGAAGTTGCCGCGGCAACGCACCTCGGTTTCTCGGTTTTCAAAGCCGAAAATGCTGTCGTCCAGCGTACCCGAGACCGAAACCGTCGCGCCGATATATTCGTCACGCGAAACGATCTCCGCGCCGCCCTCGGTATTGATGTGAATGACGGGCAGAGAGGAATTTTTATCGGACACCATACCGATTGCGGAAGGATTGCCCACAGTCAGGGGCTTTTCGGTGGTGATTTTGGGTGTTGTGGTAAGCGAAACGGAAGGTTCAGAAGCGTTTGGCTCAGATCCTATGTCGGTGGCGTCATCCGTGGTGGTGTCAGGCACGCTGCAAGCGGCAAGCACCAAAACAGTCAGAAGCAGGATCAGTAAAAGGAAGGGAAGCGCTTTTGTTCTCATACATATGGGATGTCCCCGATCAGGACACCGCTCCTTTTTGTTTGTATCGGCAAAATGCCGACCAAATTTTATTGTACTATATTTTCGCTCTCTTGTCAATTGACGATTTGTAAACAATTGGTGAGAGAAATATGCACACGGTATGAACGATCAGAAAAAGGTTTTTCCCTATATCGAATTTGTCAGTATCAAACACCCCCGAGAGGTATCGATCCTATCGGGGGTATGATTACAGGTGGACCGTGGGAGAATTGTAGCGA
>JAFTKF010000200.1 GCA_017453405.1 Clostridia bacterium | reverse complement strand
GGTATCGTTGGTCGCGCAGGCTCTGCTGACCATTATGAATTTGATAACTGCGTGAACTATGCAACCGTATACGGCAGCCACACGGCAGCCGGTATTATCGGTGCATCGGGTCACTGGAACAACCCCGCTAACGTTGTCAAGAATTCGAAGAACTACGGTAACGTATACGGCAAGGAAATCGCGGCATCCCTCGTCGGTGTTTGCGACGGTGCAACCCTTACCGTTGAAAACTGTGTTGCAGGCGGCTTTATCTCGGGCGACAATGAAGTATATGGCGATGTTCGCGTGGAAGCAACCAAGACCAATCTCAAGGTCGTTTCGATCGTGAACCCCATTGCGGCTGATGCAGAAAATCCTGTTGCAGGTTACTATCAGACACAATCCGCAGGCGAAGGTCTTGTGAACATTCGTCTTGTCTTCCTCACGAAGATCGATTATGTGGAATCTGTTGCATCGCTTACCGTGAATGTGACCTTCACGAAGGATGGCGAAACCGTCAAGACCTATGAAGGCAATCCTACCGAAGTATATCAGGAAGTCACCGCAAATGATGACCTCTATATCGCTTCCGCTGATATGGCAATGTTCGGTAACATCTTTACGAACATCCCCACCGCTGAAGCAAACGGCTTTACCATCACCGTAACCGACAACACCGGTGCAACCATCTACACCGGTAGCGGCGACATCGCATAATTTTGCATCAAAAAACACCCCCTCGGGGGTGTTTTTTTGATGCACTTATTGGGTGTATACCTCTTCGCGAATCGGCGTGGGGACGGTGCGGCGCTTTTTGACGATCAGATAGAAGCAAGCATAAAACGCGCTGATATACAGCAAAAAGAGAAGAACCACAGTGATCGGGTAGAGAACGGGGCTTCCGTTTACCAATTGATAGAAGATCTCATACGGTGTGCCGTCGCTTTGCATTAAAAACATATAATTATAATCGATCGCGAGATTGGTGATGTACGCGACAAGGCAAAAACCACAGAGGATCGCGAAAGAAAAGGGGAGATTCTTTTTCTTCATACTTGCCATACCGACAATGGCAATGTAGAGTGAAGCAAAGCCGGAAATGGCGTGTGTGATCCCCGAAATGATATTATCAAACGAGAGAACGGGATAAGCACTGTAATTATTGCCTGCACCGTACGTTCCGAAAATAGCACCGAGAATGCCGAAGATCAGGACAAAATCCAGCGCAACCTCTTTCAGCCGTCCCTTTGAAAAGGCGGCAAGCGGAATGGTGATCAGCTGAATACTGCAGAGAAAGAGAGGAAGCATATACAGCCATTCCATCGCATTTCCGGCGCGGAAAGAGATCAGTATGATTTTGAAAAGCTCCAACGTATCGATCAGAATAGCCGAAACGATCAGGGGTTTGTTTTGCAGCGTTTGGTTCCGACCTCGGTGTTTTTTACCGATGATGACAGCAAGTACGGTCATAAGCGTCATCAGCAGCGTAACAAAGGTCAGGTGCTGCCACGATAAAAAGCCCTCGGCGGGGCGTGTATATCCGCCGAATCCGAAAAAGTCCTTCATTTTCCGTTTCCTTTTTTTGTTTATGTAACGGCATTATACCATAGGCGAAAAAATTTGTCTATATATTGAATAAAATTTTACATAGATTTGATAATATGCCGCATACGGCTGTTGGATTTCCTTATGAGGCGCGAAAGCGTGTTGACAAATGCCCGATTTTGCGATATAATACAGACAAGAAGAGAAAAAAGCGAGAATCGGATGTTGAACCGAAAAGAAAATGAGGTGATCGCGTGAGTCGAATGCTGTGTGTAGGAGATGTTGCCATTGAAATGATCCTGCCGATGAAGCATCTGCCCTTGGCGGGAACGGTTATGGAGGAAGAGCGGTATCGCTTTTTGCCGGGCGGTGCGTGCGGCAATGCGGCTTTGGCGATGAAGTTTTTCTCGCTGGATGTCGCCGTGGTCTCCCGTGTGGGCAAGGATGGCAACGCCGCAAGACTGATCCGATTTTTCACCGATAACGGTATCGATGCCGAGACGGTTTATACCGAAGCCTCTCTGCAGACTGCCTTAACGGTGGTGCTGGAGGACGAGACCGACGGTAGTATTCGTAAGCTCTTGTACCGTTCTGCCGCCGAAAAGATTTCCGCGCAGGACATCGACCGCGCCCTGAAAAAAGCACCCGACGGTGTATATCTTTCGCCTGAGGTGTCGGCGTATATCGCCGCGCATACGGTAGCTTCCTGTGAAGCGCGGGATATTCAGGTATTTCTCGATGCCTCTGAGGAACGCTTGCTTCGCGCTCTCTCGCTGAAGGGGGCAAGGGTCAAGCTTTTGTATACCAAGGATGAAGCACTGGCAAAATTCACCGATATGGCGGTGACCGATGTCGGCTCGGCACTCAAAGCCACGATGACACTTGCTCAGCGCATCACGGCAGATGCTTTTGTGGTGCGGATGGCAAATCATTCTCTCTTTCTATACGACGGCAAGACCTATAATATCCTGATGCTGACCGATTCGCCGATGCCCAAGCCTCACGCCGCGTTTGCCGATATTCAGTCGGCAGTTCTGGCGGCACAGTATCTTAAAAGCGCAAGCTTATATCAGTCGGTGGGCATCTCTGCCATTGCAGACCGCCTTGCACGTGAAGGCAAGGGCTTTCGCATTCCCACGCCTGAAAACGTGCGCGCGTATGCAGTCAAGCACAGTCTTCCGTTTATTCTGTAAGTTTCTTGATCGAGAGGATTTTTATGACATTTCGTTTTGGGGAAGGCTATTTCCCGTCTTATAACAAACAAAGTCAGGTCTACTACTGTCACTATACCCCCGATATGCCCAAAGGTGTGGTGATCCTCATTCACGGAATGGGCAGTTACGCCAAACGCTATGACAGCTTTGCCGAAACACTTTGTGAAAATGGCTTTGCCGTGTATGCCTACGACCTTGTCGGACACGGCAGAAGTGTTGGGGAAGGGGAACAGTTTGGTACGTTTGCCGCCGAGGACGGCGATGTGGTGCTGGTGAAGGATCTTGAAAAAATGACCGAGCTTGTCCGCCGCCGCTTCAAGCAATTGCCGCTTTTTGTCTTCGCGCATTCACTCGGCAGCTTTATTGCCCGTACATTTGTGGCATCTCACCCCGATGTGTTTGACGGAATGATCCTGTCCGGTACGGCGAAACCGATGTCCTTTTCCTTTTTCAAGCGTCTGCAGCTGAAACGCCTGATCAAAAAAGCGGGTAGAACCTATTCGCCCGAGGTCGAAAAGCTGATGCTGGGCAATTTGGTAATGCCCTTTCTCAATGAACCCGGTTCGTGGCTGACCACGTGTCCCGACAGTATGCCGAAAAAGGGAAGCGACCCCTTATTCGGTCACAAAATGAAAGCTGACGCGTACGGCGATATTTTCAAGTTGATTTCCTATATTTCCTCGGATGAATGGCTGGAAGCGATGCCGCGGGCATTGCCCGTCCTTATTCTCGCGGGCGAACGCGATCCCCTTGGCGGCAAGGCGCTTGCTGTCCTCGTTGACGAAATGCAGGATGCAGAATTTTCCAAGGTCAGCCTGAAGGTCTATCCGAACGAAAAGCACGAATTGCTCGGCTCGCTGTCTCACGAAACGGCGGTTGCGGATGTCATTGCCTTTTTGAAGGAAGAGGCAGAGGCGGCGGCTTTTCTGAAACGACAAATGCGGGAGGTGTTCTGATATGGCATATAAACGCTATCTCGGTATCGACTACGGCGAGGCACGCACGGGTATTGCGGTCAGTGATCTGATGGGAATGACCGCGCAAGGTGTTGCCACGGTCAGTACGCGCCGTGTGGAAGTGCTGATCGAAAAGATTCGCGAATACGCAAAGCTGTATGATGTGGAAGCCTTGATCCTTGGACATCCCGTCAATATGAACGGTACTCTCAGGGAAAAAAGCGAAAAGGTCAAGGCACTTGCCGCGCTTTTGGAAGCAGAGGTGGGGAAGCGCGTGATCCTCTTTGACGAACGCTGTACCACGATGCTGGCACATCAGATTCTGAATACCACCGACACGCGCGGCAAAAAGCGCAAGGCGGTGGTGGATACGCTGGCGGCAGAGATCATTTTGCAGAATTTTCTCGACCGTCTTCGGATCACCGGCTCGGAGACATAAAGACAATTGAATAAATGAAAAAAACTCCGTCAAGAATAGGTGTGTAAATCTTTTCTTAACGGGGTATTTTTTATGGAAAAACACAGTATGATACTAGCAGGGAGAGGGCGCTTTTGGCATCGCTTTCTTCTTTTATTTGCGGTGCTGTTACCGATCGCGGCGCTTATTTTTACGACGGTGACAGTGCTCCACGCGCGCGAGGTGTATGACGGCGTTCTGCGCCTGCATATTCTTGCCGATTCCGACAGCGAAAAGGAGCAGCAGTTGAAGCTGCAAGTCAGAGATGCCATTCTTTCACGGTATTCCCAAACGCTTGCGGCGTGTGAGAGCGATCGGGAGGCAGAAGCCTTTTTAGAAAAAGAGCTTGATGCGATTCGCCTTTTGGCACAGGAAACGGTTTCCCGCGAGGGGGCTTGCCATACGGTCGATGTCAGTCTGACACGGGAGTATTATCCCACGCGCCAATATGACGGCTTTACCCTGCCTGCGGGGGAATATACTTCACTGCGCATTCTGATCGGATCGGGAGAAGGGAAGAATTGGTTTTGTATGGTCTATCCGCCGATCTGTACTGCCTCCTGCGAAGCGGAGGATGCTTTTGTGGAAGCGGGATTTTCCAAAAGTCAGATACGGTTTCTGACCGAAGGGGAAGAGGGCTACACGGTGCGGTTTAAGATCGTAGAAGGGGCAATGTCTCTTTGGCATAAAGTGAAAGGTTGGTTTTCCTCTTGAAGCGTGAGCATTCGGCATTGAAGGGCTGTCAGAAAAAGATTCTGCAGATCAAAAGTACAAACAGTATGCTGTTTGAAGAAGCGTATTTTATTTTAAAACCGACAACCGAGGAGGTTCCCGAGGATGATATCGTCAAGGAAGCGGAGCGCCTTTTGAAAACCGAAATCACACAGAAAAAAGAAAAACGCATCCTCTTTTCGTGGATGGATTTGTTGCTTTTTCTGGCAGGAGCACTGCTCAGTGTTATGATTTTTTGCATATTACAGCTGTTTTTGTAATATGTTAACATTTCGTTCACGTTTGATTCACATTCAATTTATAAAGCTGTGCTATAATGACTTGATTTTGTTGAACGGACAAAAGAGTAAGCTTGGGATGCGCGGGGCGTTTGGTGCATCCGGTCTGCTTACTCCATACATAAACACCATCGAAGCTGAAAAAGCCGACCAAGGGATACGTATGCCCACCAAGGGGAAACTGCGGCTTTTTTTCGGGCTTTGTCAACGATTCAGTAAAGAAAGGAATACGCTATTTCTATGCCCAAAAAGAAAACCACACAGTCCGGTAAAGAAAACAAAGAAAGTAAAAAGAACCTGACTAAAGAGAAAAAAGAAAAAACCGCCAAAAAGACCGCCGCCAAAACGACGGCACAAAAATCCAAAAAAACAACCGAAAAGAGTGTGAAAAAAACGGTGAAAACAGTAAAAAAAGAAAAGCCGATCAAGCCCATAGCACCGAAATCCCCGGTCCGTGTGGCGATGCTCGGCGGTATCGGTGAGATCGGTAAGAATCTCGCCGTGATCGAATACGAAGAAGATATCGTGGTCATTGACTGCGGACTTGGCTTTCCCGATGATGATATGCTGGGAATCGACCTTGTCATTCCCGATACGCTGTATCTTGAGGAAAATGCCGACCGCGTGCGCGGTGTGTTCCTGACGCACGGACACGAGGACCACATCGGCGCGATTCCGTATCTTCTCAAAAATGTAGATGTCCCGATCTATGGCACGCGCCTGACGATCGGTATCATTCAGAACAAATTGACCGAGCACGAGCTTGACTTTACGCCCCGTTTGCATACGGTGGAAGCGGGTGACATCGTGCCTGCAGGCAAGCTTTCTGTGGAATTTATCCGCGTGAACCATTCGATTGCCGACTCCTGCGCCATTGCGGTACATACGCCGCAGGGTGTAATTTTGCATTCGGGCGACTTCAAGCTGGATCTTACCCCCATTGACGGGGATATTATGGATATTGCCCGTCTCGGCGAGCTTGGCAAAGAGGGCGTTTTGCTCCTGATGTGCGAATCCACCAATGCCGAGCGCCCCGGCTATACCCCCTCGGAGGTCACCGTCGGCAAATCGCTGGATAATATCTTCCTGCGCTATCGCAAAAAACGCATCGTCATCGCAACCTTCTCCTCCAATGTGTACCGTGTTCAACAAATCATCGATAATTCGATTGCTTACGGCAGAAAGGTTGCTCTGACAGGTCGCTCGATGCTCAATATCGTAGAGGCTGCCAACAACCTCGGCTATATGAAGATTCCTGCAGGTACGCTGATCGATATTTCCGAGATCAAACGCTTTAAGCCAAATGAAGTGACCGTGATCACCACGGGCAGTCAGGGCGAGCCGATGTCTGCGCTCTACCGTATGGCATATTCCGAGCACGCCCAGATCGAGCTTGGACCCGATGACCTTGTGGTGCTGTCGGCGAACGCCATTCCCGGCAACGAAAAGAAGATCAACAACATCGTCAACGAATTTATGAAGCGCGGGGTCGAGGTCTTCCGCGATCAGGCACTGGGCGTTCATGTATCGGGTCACGCCTGTGCTGAGGAATTGAAGCTGATGCACGCACTGACCAAACCGAAATTCTTTATGCCGATCCACGGCGAATATAAGCATCTTGCCGCCCACCGAGATCTTGCCCGTGCGATGGGGCAGAATCCCAATCACATTTTTATCGGGGAAGTCGGTAAGGTCTTGGAGGTCACTGCCAAAAAGGCGGCGTGGGCAGGTACTGTCCCCTCGGGTAAGCTCTTGGTCGACGGCTACGGTGTCGGCGATGTCGGCAATATTGTTCTGCGCGACCGTCGCCATCTCGGCGAGGACGGTATTATTATCGTCACTGCCGTCATCTCGATGGATGCCGGTGTGATCCTGAACGGACCCGAAATCGTCTCGCGCGGCTTTGTCTATGTCAGAGAAAACGAAGAATTGATCGAAAAACTCCGCGAGATCGCCTATGATACCGTCGAAAAGGCGCTTGATCGCCACATCTACGAATGGGGTCAGATCAAAAAGAATGTCAGCGACGCACTCGCACGCTATATCTATCAGCTCACCAAACGCCGCCAAAGAAAAGGGGTATAAGCCTTTTCAG
>JAFTKF010000199.1 GCA_017453405.1 Clostridia bacterium | reverse complement strand
CTTCGTTTGGAAGGCGTACTGCAGGAGAATGCGTTCCCGTGGCTTGCCCTTTTGACAATTGGTGTTCTTTCTTTTGCATTGCCGGCGCTTGATAAGCTGCTTGATCGCCTGAAAAGACCGTCTTGGCTTACCAACCGTGTGACGGCGGCGGGTGTTTCGGTGTTGACACTGCTTCTTTTGACGGTATGCTTCGGCGTTTTGGGTAAATGGGGTCCCGCCAAAGGGAATCGTTTTGTCGCTTGGGGCGTTGCTTTCACGGTGCTTACCGTGATGATCATTGCCGTATATGATCGGGCAAAACGCATATCCTCACGCAAGAGCTTTCTGCGGGTGGCGTTTTACGGTGCACAAGGGATTATTCTGGCGGTGCTGAGTGTTCTTGCTTATCTTGTGCCACGCCCTGACGGTGTTAGTGTGTTACGGTGGGACTCGCTCGGCTGGCTATGCCTTTTTGCGTCGCTTGGGATTCTTGCTATGGCAATCGGCTTTGTGGTTGCCGACCTTACGGTATTACTTGTCGGCGTGCTCGGCAATAAGATCGGTGTAAATCCGACAGAAGGTAGCGCGGCTGCCTGATAGACAAATAACGCCCATCCGACGGTGGTTCGGATGGGCGTTTGTTATTCGGTGAAGCCTTGGTATTTCTGATAATAGGCAACGGCGAGGTCGACGACGAGACCATAGCTTTTGATGCCGGCTTCTACGCCTTGCATTTGCTGATAGGCGTCATTGATCGAGCCTGCGATATCCGCGGCGGCGTTATCCTGATACTTATCGTAAAAGTCATTGAATGCGTAGATCTCCTTGACGAGGCGTTCATCGGCGAGGGCATAGGCGGCTTTGAACAGCTCGGTATCGGCGCTGTAGAGGGCGTTGACGAGGAATTTGAACATTTCATAGTAGCCGCTGTAGCGGATAAAGCTGTCGTCGCTTGCCATACAGACGAGGAAGGCGACGAAATTGGCTTCGTCCTCGCGGGCAATGCCGCGCTGATGTGCCATTTCGTGTGCCATTGTGAAGGCAAGCACGCTGGGCGGGAAGTTGGTGTTGACATTGGCTTCCCCCGTGAAATAGGTGTAAATGCCCGAAAGGTGCGTGTAGGTCAGTGCTTCGCTTAACAGGATGCCTTTGACATTCGAGGACAGCGAGGCGATGAAGGGATAGTCCTCTGTCACCTTCTGATATGCTTCGTTCAGCTTGTCGTTGAGCTCGTCAAAGGAATAGGGCATCACGGACATTCCGTTTTCATCAAAGGTGATCTTGTCGATGACACCGTCCATTTCTGTCAGCACTTGTTCGGCGGTGGCATACAATTCTTTTGCCGAGACTGCCTTTTTGTCAAGCGCCAGCTCCTTATCGAGCGTGGTGGTGAAATACGATGTGCCGAGTGTGAAGACAAAGCCGCTGTACAAAAGCAGTAAAAAGCCGATCAGATAGGACAGATAGTAGCGCGAGGGCTTGGGGTCTTCCTTTTTGCAAAGACGAAAGGCGAAGATGATGGCAACGACGGTAGCGGGAATGAGCAAAAGGATCACGATCTCGGCAAGGGAAAAGGGCAGAATGCCGCTGAGCTTGGCGAGCAGAAAGCGCAGGGCGCGCGCGGGATAGCGGTTGATGAAATTGGCGAACGGCTCGATAAAGATCGCAAGCACGTGGCAGAGTACGACAAGGGGCGTAAGAAGCGCCATCACGATCGTGAATATCGGACAGTATTCGTGCCATTTGCGAAAGAATGCCTGTAGTTTCATAAGTCTCCTTTGGTGGGGTTGGTGGATAATAAAGGGTCGTTGCTGTTTCAACGACCCTTTTGTGATTATACCTTGACAGTCCAGCCCATTGTGTCTTCGACTGTACCCCACTGAATGCCGGTGAGGGTGTCGTAAAGGCGCTGAGAGATCGGACCGATCTCGTTATTGTTGAGAATATGCTTGGTGCCGTCGTCATTGAGCTCACCAATGGGAGAAATGACAGCGGCAGTTCCCGTGCCGAAGGCTTCGTTCAGTCTGCCTTCCTTGGCGGCGGTGAGAACTTCATCGATGGCAAGGCGGCGTTCGGTGACGGGGATGCCCCAAGTTTTGAGCAGTTCGATGGTGGATGCGCGGGTAACGCCGGGGAGGATGTTACCTTCGTTCAGCGCGGGGGTAATGACTTCGCCGTCGATCACGAAGAAGACATTCATTGCGCCGACCTCGTCGATGTACTTTCTTTCGATACCGTCCAGCCAGAGTACCTGAGCGTAGCCCATACTTTCGGCTTTTTCCTGACCCTTCAGCGAGGAAGCGTAGTTGCCGCCTACCTTGGCATAGCCCGTACCGCCTTTGACTGCGCGAACATATTCGCGTTCAATGCAGATCTTGACGGGGTTGATGCCGCTTGCGTAATACGCGCCGACGGGCGAGAGGATGATGGCAAAGAGATATGTATGCGAGGGATGCACGCCAAGCTTCGCATCGGTGGCGATGATGAAGGGGCGGATATAGAGCGACTTGCCTTCTTCTTCGGGAATCCAATCGGCATCGGTTCTGACGATGGCTTTGATTGCTTCCAGAACATCATCGGGATCAACCTGCGGAATGCACATTCTTTCGTTGGTGCGGTTCATTCTTTCGATGTTCTTCATCGGACGGAAGAGCTGAATATCGCCGTTTTTGGTCTTATACGCCTTCATACCTTCGAACATTTCCTGCGCGTAGTGGAATACGGCGCAAGCGGGATCGAGGGCAAGCGGGCCGTAGGGTACGATGCGGGCATCGTGCCAGCCCTGTTCGGTGGAATAGTTCATCAAAAACATATGATCGGTGAAATACTGACCGAAGCCGAGCTTATTATAATCGGGTTTTACTTTCTTATTTTTTGTGAGTTCATAACGGATGTTCATCACACAATATTCCTTTCGGGTGGTTCAATTTCTATGGATACTTTAGTATTATAAACCTTTTCTTTCTGAAATACAAGGGAAAGCGAAGATTTTTTTCGAAATTTCACAAAAAAATCAGGAATTTTCGGCAGAGGGGTCGAAGAAAAAGGCAAGTGCGTCCCGGATATGGAGATCCCACCAAGTCCAAGAGTGGTCGCCCTCGCTTTCGGCATAGCACGGAGCAAGCGAGAGGGCATCGAGATGTGCCTTCAGGCGGCGGTTTGCGTGGATCAGATGGTCTTCCGTGCCGCACCAGAGAGAAAGCCGTGGCTTTTGGGGCGATGCGGCACAGCGTTCGGCAAGGGCAAAGAGGTCGTTTTCGCTTCCCCTGACCTTGTCAAAATCGCCGAGGATCGCATACCAATAGGGGTTCTCCTGCTCCTTTTTTCCTTCTACATAAGCGGCGATATCGACAGCGCCCGAGAGGGATGCGGCGGCGGCATAACGATCGGGATAGGTGAGCGCGCATTTCAAAGCGCCGTAGCCGCCCATAGACAGTCCGGCTACCACATTATCTTCACGGCGGGCAGACATTCCGCGGAAAAAGTGGCGGCAGATCTTCGGCAGTTCTTCGGTGAGGTAGGTGAAATAGCGTTCGCCGTATTTCATATCACAATACCAGCTTTTGTGCCCGTTGACCATCACGACGGCGATCCCGCGCTCGGAGGCGTAACGCTCGATCGAGGTGCGGCGTTGCCAGATGGTGTTGTCATCCGATAGCCCGTGCAAAAGCCAGAGGGTGGGATAGGTTTCGCTTTCGGTGGTCTTCAACCCGATCAGCGAGGTGTTTTTCTGCGGTAAAATGACATCGGCTTGCATTGCCATACCAAGGATGTCGGAATGAAAGTTCAAGTGAATCAGTGCCATAGGATGCCTCCGACGGTTTTTTCTTTATCATAGCACAGTTTTTGGGCAATTGCAAGATGCATTCGGGCTTCTTCGGGGAAAAACCATTGTTAAATGTAAACAGTTTGTAAACAGTCAAAAAAGTGTGTTGAAATTTCAAAAAACTGTCGTCTTTATTAGTGAAAGGCATTTCAGGGGATGCAGGAAATTGATTGTGAACATTTTGTAAACTGTTAATGGCTTGTGATACGATCCCGAGAAAAAATCCGTCTGTTATTAATGAAGAGGATTTTTTGGGAAAAGGTTATTTTGTGAACAAAATGTAAATTATTCGAAAAACTGTTTTCTTTTTGAAAAAAATATCGTCTATATAAGTGAAAGTACTTTTCTTTTATCGATGAAAGCGAGGCGATTCCCATGTGGTAGGTAAGGCATTCACAAACATAACCCACCATAGTATGAAAGAAAGGAATTCGTTATGACTTCAATCAAAATACCCTTTAAGATGTTATCGATATTTCTTGCGGTGGTGCTTTTGGTATTGGCGGTGCCGATGACGCTGTATGCGGAGGCGGCAGAGGCTCTTACAGCTGAGGATGAGACTGCAGGAACGGTGTCCTCATCGGGCACATCAGGACTTGACGCGGCGTATGACGAGGTTTTTGAAGATACCTCTTTGCGCGAGGAGACAGTGAAGCATTTTCGACTGTCTGACGGAAGCTATGTTGCGTACCAGTACAGCGGTGCGGTGCATATGCTTGCCGAAGACGGAAGCTGGCAGGATATTGACAACCGTCTTTCGGAAAACGGAAGTGAATTTTCCTCGTCGGATGCACGTATCAAGTTCGTGAAAAAGATCACGGGCAATGAGAGCATTTTTACGCTTCACGAAGGCAATCACAAAATCACGATGGTGCTGGACGGCGCGATCAAGAAAACGCCGGGTGAGGCGACGAACACCGAAACGGCGTTTGATGAAAGCGCAACTCTGCTTCAGAAGCTGACGACGCTTGATCACCTTTCGTCGCGCGTGATCTATCGGGACATTCTCGATGGCGTGGATCTTGAATATCTCGTCAACGGCAGAAATGTCAAGGAAAATCTGATCGTGAAAAAAGTCCCTGCCGAAAGCAGGTGGACATTCACGCTGAAATTGAATCAGCTCACCGCGGCGCTGAGTGATGCGAACGATGTGCTGCTTTGCGACGGCGACACGGTGCTTTATCGCATTCCCGCGCCGACGGTGTGGGATGCTGACGGTAATTTTGCCCCCGACGGCGCCGCATACTACACGCTGACAGCGCTTGGCGAAAACCGCTATTCGCTCACCATCACCGTCGACGAAGCGTGGATGCAAGCCGACGACCGCGCATACCCCGTAACGGTAGATCCGCCGATTTACGGAACGAATGGCAATATGAGCGATACGTATGTGTATGAAGGTGCCAAAACCACAAGCTACGGTAGCAATACGTATCTTCAGGTAGGCGAAGACAGCAGTGCGTATGAATATGTATCGTTTTTCGGAATGACAACGCTTCCGACGCTTCCTGCGGCGGCAACGGTGATCGCATCGTCGATCGGTTTATACTGCTATGATTTTGTCACCTACAGTCCGACCTATGTGAATATCGGTGTGTATGGGGCAACAAGCGCGTTTAGTGAAAGTTCGACTTGGACGGGACTCGGTGTATCGGAAAGTGAACCTGACAGCTCGCTTCTTGTTGACTACGCGAAGATCACAAGTGCCTCGGAAGGTACTTGGGTCAGTTGGGATCTGACCGAGCTTTGCAAGGCTTGGTATGCGGGAAGTGCAAATTACGGTGTGTATTTCCGCGATGTACAGGGCACTCGGGTCTATGCGAGGTTTTATTCGAGCGAAGCGACTGTGCGCCCTACGTTTTCTGTGCAGTACCGTGTGATCAATGGCGTGGAGTCTTATTGGACTTACCGTACACAAACGGCAGGTCTTGCCGGTACGGGCTATGTCAATATGGCGACGGGCGGTCTGAGTTTTGTGTTCTCGGGCTATTCGACCGATGACGGTCTGATGCCGTATACGCCGACACTGGTTTACAATTCTCTGCAAAAGGCGAAGTATTTCAATTCGTCCTTCGGTAACACCACAATGGTGGCAAATACCGGTTACGGATGGAAGCTTGATTCCCAACAGTCGGTGGTACAGCGTGGCTATACCAATGCTTCGGGCAGCTTGACCTATTATTATGTCTGGACCGATGCCGACGGCACGGAGCACGCGTTTCTGCCGTATACCTCCGGCTCGACGACGGTGTATTACGACGAAGACGGTCTCAATCTGGAACTGAAGGTGCTGTCCTCGGTGACGAATGGGATGAAATATCAGATCGTGGATACGCACGGCAACACGATGGGCTTCAGCAGCTCGGGTTATCTTGTGCGTGAGATCGATAGCTTTGGCAATGCGCGAATCTATACGCGAAGCGGAGCAAGACTGTTGACCGTCTCGCTGCAGCCTGTCGGCGGCAGTGCGATCGAGCAGGTGAAGTTCAGTTACTATACGGGCAGTGATGCCACGGTTCTGAGCGAAATTGAGTATGTTGGCACGGCAAGGCGGATTCGCTTTTATTATTCGTCAACCTACGGAGGAACGTACACGCAAAGCGCAACCGGCTATCTTCGGAAGATCGATTTCTGTCATTATGACAGCACGACCGCAAGTTATACCTCGGATGCGTATGTGACCTACACGTATTCAAGTACAGGTGATCTTGCGACACCGAACGATGTTTTCAGCTCGTATATGATTCGGTATACGTATACGAACAATCGCGTGGCGACGGCAAATGAATATGTGGGCGGCTCGCTCGGACAGCGTGTGGGCTTTACGTATGAGGACGGCAAGAGCAGCTATCGGACTTCGGGTCAGGATGATGTTTACGGTAATACCGATGACCTTGTCACAACGCTTCTGTTTGATAACCATTGCCGTCTTGTGACAACCTATCTGACCGATGTGAATAATCCGGTGCTGTACGGTTCCTCTACCGTGGAGTATGTGG
>JAFTKF010000198.1 GCA_017453405.1 Clostridia bacterium | reverse complement strand
TTGACCAGATCCACATTCCCGACCCCGTTTCACAAGAGCTTTGCCGTCTGACGGCAAGACTTGACCGTTTGGAGGAGTCCTTGTGCCAAAAAGATTCCGCCACTTCGGATGATTGAATGAAAAATATACCAAAGGATACCCGTTTTTTTGCAAATTATACAGAGTATACCGTGTTTTCGACTTGACAAAGTGAAAAAAAGATGCTATACTGAATGTAACATACCGATGCAGACACCGTATCGGTAGAGTTTATGAAAAACGAGGTATACTCAAATGGGCGCACAACAGGTTTTTGACGCTGCACAAGCAAAATACAATGAAGTAATCGAAACACTTTCGAAGTTTGCCAACATCATCGAGCAGGCTACGGAAGGTAAGTTCTCTACCGATATCGCACTCGTTCAGTTTGACTGCATTCTGCAGTATATGCTTCTTCACGAAGCAGTTGCTGACGGTAAGATCAGCCACGTTGAACAGCAGTTCATCAACTTCATCACCGACAGAGGTGACATCCTCAAGGTCGTTAAGGCTAAGACCGATGTTGAACTCACGTGGGATGAATTGGAAGCAGTCTCGGGTGAAGCCGGTCAGGAGCTTCTGAAGGCTCTGACGCCGATCTATGGCGAGCTTCTTGCTGATTTCGTTGGCTCTGTTGCCAAGGTTGACGGCTACATCAAGGAAGTTGACCTTCTCAAGCTGATCAATGACAACATCATCGGCATTTTCGCACTCTTCTCTCAGGTTGACGGCGAATCCACCGATGCTGAACGCGATAGTGTCGTGAACGCTTATGTTGATCTCTTCGTTTCCTTCTATCAGAAAGCGGTAGAAGACGCTGAGAACGAATAATTCGATGCTTGATCAAAGCTGCTGCAAGTCATTTGCGGCAGCTTTTTATTTGGATAGATCTTGATCAAAAAGAAAGGTTATGAATATGAAGCTTTACAATACCCTGACAAAATCCGTCGTTCCCTTTGTGACACACACCGAGGGCAGAGTGGAAATGTACACCTGCGGACCGACGGTCTATCACTATGCGCACATCGGCAATCTTCGCACGTATATGATGGAGGATGTGCTGGAGCGCTATCTTGCCTTTGAAGGCAATACGGTCAACCGCGTGATGAACATCACCGATGTCGGTCACCTGACGAGTGATGCCGATACGGGGGAAGACAAAATGCTGAAGGGCGCCAAGCGCGAGCATAAGACGGTGATGGAGATCGCCGCCTTCTATCGCGATGCCTTTTTTGAGGACTGCCGCAAATTGAACATCAAAAAGCCGGATACCGTCGTGCCCGCAACCGCCTGCATTGACGACTTTATCCGCACGATCGAGGCGCTTCTTGACAAGGGCTTTGCGTATATCGCGGGGGGCAACATTTATTTTGACACCTCCAAGGTCAAGGAGTACTACACCCTGACCAGCCACGCGGCAGAGGATCTGAAGGTCGGTGTCAGAGACGATGTATCGGAAGACGGCAACAAGAGAAACAAGTCGGACTTCGTTTTGTGGTTCACCAAGTCGAAGTTTGACGATCAGGAATTGAAATGGGACTCCCCTTGGGGTGTCGGCTATCCCGGCTGGCATATTGAATGCTCCTGCATTTCGATGGCAAATCAGGGCGAATATCTTGATCTGCACTGCGGCGGCGTTGACAACATTTTCCCCCACCACACCAACGAGATCGCGCAGAGCGAAGCATACCTCGGTCACGCCTGGTGCACGCACTGGTTCCACGTTCATCATCTGAACGACGAAAGCGGCAAAATGTCGAAGTCGAAGGGTGAATTCCTGACGGTATCGCTGCTGGAATCCAAGGGTTATGATCCCCTTGCGTATCGCTATTTCTGTCTGGAATCGCATTACAGAAAGCCCCTGACCTTCTCGTATGAAGGTCTTGACAACGCGGTCAAGGCGTATGACAAGCTGGTCAACCGCATTGCTTCGATCGTACCCGAGGGTGAGGTTGATGCGGCAATTGTCGAAAAATATCGCGGAGAGATGCTGAAAACGGTGGGCAACGACCTCAATACCGCGATGGGCATCACCCTGCTTTATAACATTCTCAAAGAAAAGGTCAGCGGCAATACCAAGAGAGCGGTGATTGCAATGATCGATTCGGTGCTGGCGCTGTCCTTGCTTGACAAAGCCGATGCCAAGCGTGCCGAAGCCGAAGCCGCCGCCCGCGCCAAAGCCGAAGCGGAAGCCGCGCTTCACGCGAATGACCCCGAGGCTGAAGCGATCGAAGCTCTGATCCGCGAAAGAGCCGAGGCGAAAAAGGCAAAGAATTTTGCCCGTGCCGACGAGATCCGTTCGGAGCTTCTTGCCCGTGGCATCGTTTTGACCGATACGGCGCAGGGAACGACTTGGGCAAGACAATGAAGACGCTGTATGCCATCGGTGAGGCGCTGATCGATTTCATTCCGTCCTCTGCCGAAACGCCGCTGGAGGCGGTTGAAGCGTTTTGCCCGAAGGTGGGAGGCGCTCCCGCCAATGTGGCGGTGATCTATGCTCTTCTTGGGGGCAAAAGCCGTATGCTCACCGCCGTCGGCAAGGATGCCTTTGGGCGAAAAATACAGCAAACGCTTGCGGCTTGCGGCGTGGATACCGCATATATTGCAGAAAAGTCCG
>JAFTKF010000197.1 GCA_017453405.1 Clostridia bacterium | reverse complement strand
CGTTTGCGAAAGCCTATCTTTCTTAGGGAATTTGGGGTGGTTTTATGTAGCAGAAATGCTGTTCTAAAGTGGCAAAAGGGAAAAAACCACGCAAAAAGTATTTTTAGCGCGATCTTTTATACGAGGCGTTTGATTCTGTCGGTAGTATAGCATATTTTTTTCAAAGAATCAAGTGAAAACCGATAAAAGGAAAAAACAAAAATGAGCAAAAAAAGAAAGATTTATCTATTGAAAAATATCGTATTTCGTGATATAATAATGCAGTATGTCCAAAAGTAATACGGAAGGATGCCGATGATTATGGAAAATAAGGTTTATGAGGAGATTCTCCGTCTCAGAGAGCTTTTGAGCTATCACAGCAGAAAATATTACATTGAAGATTCTCCTGAAATTTCCGATGCGGAGTATGATAAGCTGTTTTATGCGCTTGTTGCATTGGAAGAGGCACATCCCGAATACTACGATGCGAATTCTCCGACAGTCCGTGTTGGTGGCAAGGCAAGCGAAAAGTTTGAAAAGATCACACATACCGTTCCGTTGAAAAGTCTGACGGATGTGTTTTCCTATGAGGAGCTTGAAAAATGGCTGTCAAAGCTTGAAGCGGAATATGGCTCGCTGACATATTCGGTGGAATGTAAGATCGACGGTCTTTCTGCGGCGCTTCATTATGAAAACGGCGCGCTTGTCTACGGCGCAACGCGTGGTGACGGTACGGTCGGTGAAAATGTAACGCCCAATATCCGCACCATTCGGTCGATTCCGCTTACAGTTCCGTATCAGGGAACACTTGAAGTCAGAGGTGAGATCTATATGCCTCGGGAAGCTTTTGAGGCACTTAATGCGGAACGCGAAAAGAATGAGGAGACGCTGTTTGCCAATCCGCGCAATGCGGCGGCGGGGTCTCTCCGCCAACTGGATTCCAAAGTTACGGCATCCAGAAAACTGGACATTTTTGTGTTTAATCTGCAGGTCTGCGACCGCGAATTTTCTTCGCACAGCGAGACATTTGCCTTTATGAAAGAGCAGGGCTTTCACGTTATTCCTTTTCAGACGGTTTGTCGCTCTTACCAAGAGATCATCGAAGTCATTGAAACGATCGGTAAGCGCCGTCCGACACTGCCGTTTGATATTGACGGTGTTGTTATCAAGGCAGATGATCTGGCCAAACGCTTGGAGATCGGCGAGGCGACGAACACTCCGAAATGGGCAGTGGCGTATAAATTTCCGCCCGAACAGAAGGAGACTCTTCTTCGCGATATCGCGATCCAAGTGGGGAGAACCGGCGTTTTGACGCCGATTGCCGAGCTTGAGCCTGTAAGAATTGCTGGCAGTCTGGTATCGCGTGCGACACTTCACAATATTGATTTTATTCGGGAGAAAGATATCCGTATCGGTGACACCGTTGTGATTCAGAAGGCGGGAGATATCATTCCCGAGATCGTAGAGGCGAAGAAGGAGAAGAGACAAACCGAGCTTCCCGAATTCTATATGCCGACGGTATGTCCCTCGTGCGGCGAAAATGTGTATCGCGATGAAGAAGCGGCGGTACGCTGTACCAATGCGGCGTGTCCTGCACAGCTGATGCAGAATCTTGTTCATTTTGCATCCAAAGATGCTATGGATATTGCAGGACTCGGACCTGCTGTTCTGAAACTTTTGAAGGACAACGGTATTATTAAAACCGTTTCCGATATATACCGAATCGTACCCGAAGAGTTGGTGGATCTTGACCGAATGGGGAAAAAGAGTGCTGAAAATCTTGTGAAAGCGATCGCCGTCTCCAAAGACCGCGGTCTTGCAAGACTTTTGTATGCACTTGGCATTCGTCAGATCGGCAGTGTGGCGGCGGAATCGCTTGCGGCACACTATCACGACATTGAGGACTTCTTCACCGTTACTGTCGAAGACCTCGTTAAGATTGATGATATCGGGTTGATTACTGCTGAAAATGTCGTTCATTATTTCTCTCACGAATCCACACGCCGCATCATCGATGAATTGAAAGCACTTGGCGTAAAGACGACGGCGGAACAGGAAGTGAAGGTGGGCTCCCGTTTTGAAGGTATGACATTCGTTCTTACGGGAACGCTTCCGACGATGACCCGTTCCGAGGCAGAAGCACTCATTAAAAAATACGGCGGCAAGACCTCCTCGTCCGTGTCTAAAAAGACATCGGTCGTGCTTGCGGGAGAGGAAGCCGGCAGTAAACTCACAAAGGCAAGAGATCTTGGCGTTCGCGTAATCGACGAGGCAGAGTTTCTTGCGATGTTACAGTAAGAAAGAAGTGATAGGATGTTATTTGATAACGTAAGAATCACCTTAACGGCAGGAAACGGCGGCAATGGCTGTGTTTCTTTTCACCGTGAAAAATACGTGTCCCACGGCGGGCCTGATGGCGGTGACGGTGGGCGAGGCGGTAGTATTATCTTTCGTATTGACGAAGGTATGAATACCTTGACTTATTATAAATATAAGCGCAAATTCAAAGCTGAAAACGGTGGGGACGGTGCGAAGAAAAAATTCCACGGCAAAAACGGTGAAGATCTGATTCTTCCCGTGCCGCCCGGCACGATCATCAAGGATGCAGAATCCGGTCTTGTGATTCAGGATATGTCAACCGTTGACGAGTACCGCATTTGTAAAGGCGGTAAGGGCGGTTGGGGCAATAAGCATTTTGCTACTCCTACCCGTCAGATCCCGCGTTTTGCCAAGGCAGGAATTGAAGGCGAGGAAAAAGAGGTCATTCTTGAATTAAAGCTGATTGCCGATGTCGGTTTTGTCGGACTTCCCAATGTGGGAAAATCCTCCTTGCTCTCGGCGATCTCTGCAGCACGCCCTAAAGTTGCCGACTATCATTTCACAACGCTTGAGCCTTCGATTGGCGTAGTGGAGCTTTCGGATGAACGGGCATTTGTTGCGGCAGATATGCCCGGTTTGATCGAAGGGGCGTCGTACGGACTCGGACTCGGTCACGAGTTTCTTCGTCACGTTGACCGTTGCCGTCTTCTGATTCATGTTGTGGATGTATCGGGCAGAGAAGGCAGAGATCCCATTGCGGATATTGAACTGATCAATAACGAACTTATGCAATACAGCCCCGAGTTAGCCTCGCGCAAGCAGATCATTGCAGCGAACAAGATCGATCTTGTAGAAGACGAAAGTGATCTTGATGCCTTCCGTCAATATGCAGACGAAAAGGGGTATCTTGTGGTTTATATCTCAGCTGTTACCGGTAAAAATGTCAAAACACTTGTAGAAACGGCATATACCGAGCTGACGGCACTTCCGCCGATCAAGGTGTATGAAGCTGAGTATGTAGAGGAAACTTTTGATGATCCCACCAACCACGATTTTACCGTGAAAAATGTCAACGGTGTTTTTGTGGTAGAGGGTGATTGGCTATACCGCGTGATGGGGAATATCAATTTCGGGGATCGCGAATCCCTGATGTATTTCCAGAGAGTCCTTCGGAATAACGGCGTGATCAAGGCATTGGAAGAAAAAGGTGCTACCGACGGAGATACGGTCTTCATTTACGATTTTGAATTCGATTTTGTCACATAATCAGGCTATATTGCGCGGCAACATAGCTGCGCTTGAAAGGATATACAATGTTTCAAAAGTTAGAAGAGGCATTGCAGAAATATGAGGAGATCGGAGATCTTCTCTGCGATCCGCAAATCATTAATAACCAGAATGAATATAAACGCCTGATGCGCGAGCATAAGGCGATGACGCCGCTGATTGAAAAATATAAGGCATATAAGGCGCTTGCCGCATCTCGGGATGAAGCCTTTCTTTTGATGAGCGATCCCGAGATGCGCTCGCTTGCCGAGCTTGAGTACTATGAAGCCCGTGAAGGCTGTCAACGCTTGGAAGAGGAAATCAAGGTGCTGTTATTGCCGCGCGATCCCAACGATGACCGCAATGTGATCGTTGAGATCCGAGGCGGCGCCGGTGGGGAAGAGGCAGCGCTCTTTGCGTACAATCTTTACCGTATGTACACGATGTATGCAACGGCGTCGGGATTTCAGTACGATCTTCTCAGTGTCAACGAAACCGGGCTTGGCGGATTCAAGGAAGTTTCGTTTATGATCAAGGGGGATGGCGCGTACAGCCGCTTTAAATTCGAAAGCGGTGTCCATCGCGTACAGCGTGTTCCCGAAACCGAAAGCTTGGGCAGAATCCACACTTCCACGGTTACGGTTGCGGTATTGCCGGAAGCTGACGATGTGGAGGTGGAAATTCTTCCGCAGGATCTTATTATCGAGACCTGTAAATCCAGCGGTGCAGGCGGTCAGCATATCAATAAGACCGAGTCGGCAATCCGCATCATTCACAAACCGACAGGTATTGTGATCGAATGTCAGCAAGAGCGCTCACAGCTTCAGAATAAAGAAAAAGCACTTTTTATGCTTCGCACTAAGCTTTATGATATGAAGCTTACCGAACAGAATGATAAAATCGCGGGCGAGCGAAGAAGTCAGGTAGGAACAGGCGACCGAAGCGAAAGAATTCGTACGTATAATTTTCCGCAGGGTCGTGTTACCGATCACCGTATCGGTTTGACACTCTATTCCCTTGAATCCTTTATGAATGGCAGCATCGGCGAGATGATCGATGCGCTGATTGCCGCGGATACCGCTGAAAAACTCAAAAGCAGAAATGAAGGATAACAGCTTGAATACCAAAATTATATATCACCCCTCTGACGAGGATATTTTTATGGCGGCAGAGGTTATTCGAAACGGCGGGCTTGTCGCGTTTCCCACCGAGACGGTTTACGGTCTCGGTGCATCGGCGCTTTCCTCCAAGGCGGCAGAAAAGATTTTTGCCGCGAAGGGTCGACCTTCGGACAATCCGTTGATCATTCATCTGGCAGATCCCGGAGATGCCACGCGGTATGCGATCACTTCTCCCGCTTATGATAAGCTTTCTCGCTTTATGCCCGGTCCGCTAACGGTGATTTTGCCGAAGCGCGATATCATTCCGTCTTCTGTGACAGGGGGACTTGATACCGTTGCTGTTCGCGTACCCTCGCATCCGATCGCCTGTGCGCTGATTCGTTCAGCGGGTGTGCCGATTGCAGCTCCCAGTGCCAACCGATCGGGAAAGCCATCCTGCACAACTGTTGAACATGTGATTCAGGAGATGGACGGCCGTGTGGATGTGATTCTGGACGGCGGCGAAAGTGATGTTGGGTTGGAATCGACGATTCTTTTGCCGTTTGGCGATCACTCTGTAAAATTGCTTCGTCCCGGTGCGATCACGGTAGAAATGCTCGAAGCGGAAGGGTTTACCGTTATTCTTGATAAAGCGGTGACCGAGCGGTTAGCGGATGGCGAAATTCCGTTAGCACCCGGGATGAAATACCGTCACTATGCACCTGAGGCGCAGGTGATCTTGCTGGACGGTGATCACGAGGCGGTGTTGAGCTATATGCAAAACCGTGGAGATGATTGCGGTGTTGCCTTGATTATTTATGAAGAAGACGCCGAAAAACTCTGTGGGAAGCGCTTGAAGGTAATTGGAAAACGCGGTGACTCGCTCACCTATGCGCATCGGTTATTTGCGGTCCTTCGCGAACTGGATGCGGATTCGGATGTAAAGGTGATTTATGCACCGCTTCCCGCCAAGGATAATCTCGGACTTGCTTTGTATAACCGCTTGATGAAAGCGGCAGGATATTCAGTTAAGACGGTATAAACCGTCACCAGAACACCAAGGACGGTAACAGAATGGCAAAGAAAAGCAAAAAAACAAAGGCGCTCTCAGGCGAAGAATTTGCTGTCAGTGCGCCGATCGTTGATCAGAAAATAACCGATACGGTTGAGAAAAACTATATGCCGTATGCAATGAGTGTCATTGTTTCACGTGCGATTCCCGAAATCGACGGATTCAAGCCCTCGCATCGAAAGATTCTCTATACGATGTACAAAATGGGTCTTTTGGGTGGACCTCTCAAAAAGAGCGCCACCATTGTCGGAGAAACGATGAAGCTGAATCCGCACGGCGATGCCTCGATCTATGAGACGATGGTGCGCCTGACGCGCGGAAACGAGGCGCTTCTGCACCCCTTCATTGATTCCAAGGGGTCGTTCGGCAAGCAGTACAGCAGTGAAATGGTGTATGCCGCAGCGCGTTACACCGAGGCAAAGCT
>JAFTKF010000196.1 GCA_017453405.1 Clostridia bacterium | reverse complement strand
ATCGCGATAGCAGCACCTACGGTGTAAGCCCACTTCGCGTTTTCGAAGCAGATGGGCTGGGTTTCTTCCGCGATCTTATAGGGGTCAATACCCTTGGCGTCGCAGATTGCCTTACATTCATCGATGGAGGAGATGCCGTATTCTTTCAGAACGGCGTTGATTTTGTCAACGCGTCTTTCGTAACTTTCAAACAGAGCCATCTTTCGTTCCTCCTTCAATTATTCCTTACGGGGATCGATGTACTTGACAGCGTCGTTGAATCTGCCATAAGTACCCTTGGACTTTTCATATGCTTCGCCGGGTTCCATACCCTTCTTGATGAAGTCAGTCATCTTGCCGAGCGAAACGAATTCGTAACCGATCACCTGATCGTCAGCATCGAGCGCCATTCTGGTGCAGTAGCCTTCGGTCATTTCGAGGTAACGAACGCCCTTAGCCTTAGTACCGTACATCGTACCAACCATCGAGCGTGCGCCCTTACCGAGGTCTTCCATACCGGCACCGATAACGAGGCCGCCTTCGGAGAATGCGGACTGGGTTCTGCCGTATACGATCTGGAGGAAGAGTTCGCGCATTGCGGTGTTGATCGCATCGCAAACAAGGTCGGTGTTGAGTGCTTCAAGAAGCGTCTTGCCGGGAAGGATCTCGGCTGCCATAGCGGCGGAGTGCGTCATACCCGAGCAACCGATGGTTTCAACCAGTGCCTCTTCAATGATACCGTTCTTGACGTTCAGAGAGAGCTTGCAGGCGCCCTGCTGGGGAGCGCACCAGCCGATACCGTGGGTATAGCCGGAAATATCGGTGATCTGTTTGGATTTGACCCATTTGCCTTCTTCGGGAATGGGGGCGGGACCGTGATCGGGGCCCTTTGCGACTTTACACATAGCCTGTACTTCGTGGCTCATTGCGTATTCGCAGGTGCATTCATTGCTCATAGTTTTTATCTCCTATCCATAAATTTTCACAGATGTCTTTGGCGGCAAACGCACACCATACATAAGCATTATACAAGAATTCTTAAAAAAAATCAACCTTATTTTTGAAAATTCTTATGGTTATCACGGAAGAATTTGACAAAATTCTGACGATTTTTTCAGGCACTTTGCCCATATGCCAAAGCTTGTCACGAAATACATAGAAAATTAATATTTAGTTCACAGAAAATTCATATAATATAGTAGCAAATGGTGTATAATAGAAAAACAGACAAATAAAGGATTTCCCCAGATGCCCGTCTGAGGCGAACTCGTTTGTCGGTCTGTGAAAAGAGACTATTGAAAAGAGAGGAATTCATACCTATGGCAGCAACGAAAAAACCGATCGGTATGCTGATTATGATCCTCGCCCTTGTTCTCGTGGCAGTGATTCTGGTCATTGTCATTGTAGCAAGCTCGGGCGGCGGAGAAGACACGACCGAATCCACGACCACAACCGCACCCATCACCACAACCGCACCCACCACAACAGACGGCGAAACAACCGTACCGTCCACGACGGTAGCACCGCCTGTCACCACCGTACCCACCACCACGCAAAAGCCGGTTGATCCCATTAAGCCCACCCTGACCGAGACCACCCAGAAGGCGGACGAATCGGGCAAGGTAATCCTTCCCTCGGCATCTGCGGCAAGCGGCGTTCTGATCAACGTATCGACCGAGCATCCTTACACCTACGATCTTGAAAACATCTTCAAGGGCGACCACGAAACCTCGCAGGACGAGATCGCGGCAAGCGATTACAAACGCCTTGTCAGCGCCTCTGATGTTTTCGTCACCCCCGGCTGGAGTCACTATGTCCGCAAGGAGACCTATAACGCCCTTCTTGCTATGATCACCACCTTCAGCAGTCACTCGGGCACAAGCCGCGCGCTTCAGATCTCGGGCTATACCGCCTCGATGAGCAACGCTGTGACAAGCCCCTTTATCACAGGCAATGTCATTACGATCCTCGGCTACAGCGGCGGCACGCTTGGCTTGAACTACGGTGTCAACAAGGTAACGGTTGACGGCGTATCGATGACCTATGACAAATGGTTTGCAAAGTACGCACAAAGCTACGGCTTCTTCTATGAAGGCCTTGTGGGCGACGACGACAATCACCTTTCGGGCAAGCTTCGCTATGTTGGCTCGATCCACGCTGCAGGTGTTGCGGCGGCAGGCAGTCTTTCGGCTTACCTTGACGGCATCAAGGGCGGTACGATCACTACCGCAACCGCTTCGGACGGCAGCACCTGGAATCTTTCCTACGTTGCGGCATCTGCCGAAGAAAACACCGAGATCACGGTAGGTGCAAACGCCACCTATACGGTTTCGGGCGATAATATGGGCGGCTTCATCGTCGCAGTCCTTGCAAAATAAGACATTCCGTATCCGTTTTCGGCATACGCATTCCGTGTGCCGAAAACGGATATTTTTGATAATAAAGCAAATTCCGACAAAGAAATCGCCAACTTCTCTTGACAAATTATACAATATTTGCTATAATTCTTGTGAAATAATGGGTTTTACCCAATCACAAAGGAGTACTGACTATGAAGAAACTGCTTTGTTTCACCCTCGTTGTGCTTGCCCTTCTGACTGCATTTGCGGCTTGCGGCAACTCGGATGAAACCACCGCAAAGAACACCACCGAATCTCCCAACGTAACCACCACCCCTGTCGAAACGACAGTGAATCCCTCCGAAACCACCACGGCAAAGACACCTGACGAAACCACAGTAAAGACGCCCGATGAAACCACGGTAAAGACGCCTGATGAAACCACGGCTGAAGCTCCCGAGGACACCACCGAGCCTGTCGAAACCGACAGCACCACGGCAAAAACCCCCGAGGACACCACCGAACAGACCCCCGAGCCCGAAACGCCCACCGGTAAGAATCTGCTTGAAGGCGATATACTGGGTGCGCTCGGTATCGAAGATCACCACGGCTCGACTGACTATCACCCCACACTGGTATTCTACATCTACGGCGATGCTACAACCTATACCGATATGCGCGGCAACGAATTCACCGATGCCGATGCTTTTGTGAACTCGAAGTACACGTGGAAGCTCACGGTCAACGGCAAGACCTTCACGCCTGCCAAGATGTCGATCTTTGACGGCGGCGACTGGGGTTATTTCCGTGCCGACCTCGGTGCGGCTGACACCTATGACGCTGTCAACGGCATTATCACCTTCACGATCTCGCTGAGAATCGTGGATACTGCCACCAACGAAGTTGCTTACTATGCTGACTTCCCGAATCTCGTTTACTCGGTCACAGGCATTTTTGCAGATGAATCCAAGCCTGAAGGTCTCACTGCGGTCAGCGGTGTTACCGGCGTTTCCGGTCCCAATGCCGGCGGCGACGAAGGCTTCGAAAAGCTTTTCGACAATAACGGTAAGACCAAGCTTTGCACCGATGACAACAGCACGCCCATCATCGCAAACCTCGGCGGCGCGAAGACTTTAAAGGGTATTTCGCTGGTCAACGCCAACGATAACGCAGGCTCTACCGGCAGAACGGTCATTGCTTTTGAAGTCTGGGTATCCGAAAACGGTACCGATTGGGGTACTGCAGCCGCCTTTGCCACCACCGGCGAAGGTGTGAATAAAGCGGATGTCAGCGCCAACTATCAGGAACGCTACTACGGCTTCGATACCGCAATCACCGCTACCTACGTGAAGCTTGTGATCAACAACGGCGAAATGTATCAGATATCCGAAGTTATTTTCTTCGAATAAAAACTTTCCTGACACAAACGGTATCCATCCCGATCGGCAGAGAGAACTTTTCTCTCTGCCGATTTTTTTTAGTAT
>JAFTKF010000195.1 GCA_017453405.1 Clostridia bacterium | reverse complement strand
TTGTGCGGTCATAGGCGGCAATGGCGCGTGTTCCGTCTGCGGTTACCCCAACTGCTTTATCAAAGGCTTCCTCGGGAGTCATAAAGCTCAGAAATGTAGTTTTTCCGTTTCTTCTGTCGCTGTTGGATTTTCCAAGCTCGACATAACTTTTGGTGTAATCGAGAATATCGTCAACGATCTGGAATGTTAAGCCAATGGCGTCTCCGTAGGATTCAAAGGCTTTGAGAAGATCGGCATCGTCACCTTTTCCTGCGGCGAGAACACCTAATTTAGCGGCACAGTGAATCAGCGCACCTGTTTTCAGTCGATGCATTTTCACAAGAGTTTGATACGGCTTCTCCTGTTCGGTAGAAAGGTCGATTTCCTGCCCGCCGATCATACCGTAAGCACCTGCCGCCTCGGCAAGATAGCAAATTGCTTTGATATTATCGCTATCAGACATATGTGAATTTTTGGCAATGACCTCAAAAGCAAAGGTCAAAAGTGCATCGCCTGCCAGAATCGCACGTGCATCACCGTAAACCTTGTGATTGGTCAGCTTACCTCGACGGTAGTCGTCATTATCCATGGCGGGCAAATCGTCGTGAATCAAAGAATAGGTGTGTGTTAATTCTACTGCTACGGCATACGGGAGCGCTTTTTCAATATCTCCGCCCAGAACATCGCACACAAGGAGTGTCAGAAAGGGCCGAATTCTCTTCCCTCCTGCTTCGGCGCTGTAACGCATACTTTGGAGAAGTAATGTGAGTTCCTTGTCGTCAGGAGATAAATATTCCGTAATGGAGGAGTTGATCTTTTCTGCATATAAAGCAAGCTTTTCTTTAATTGCCATGATTTTCTCCGTTTCTGCCGGTTCCGTTCGGAAAATCGGTTTCTATCATACCGGAGGGTGTTTGTGTGAGTAGTTTGATGCGGCTTTCGGCATTGGTTAATTGATCGTTACAAAGCTTGACAAGCCGTACGCCCTCTTCAAACAAAGAAAGGGCGTCATCCAAAGGGGCTGACCCATTTTCCAAAGCGCGTACGATCTGTTCAAGGCGGGCAATCGCTGTTTCAAAATTCATACCGGTTGAATTTGACATAATATAACATCCCTTCTTAGGTGTTGACTACTTCGTTTTTTTGAATTTCGTTCACCGTGGCAGTCAGTGTGCCGTCTGCAGTTCGTAAGGACAGTGTATCCCCGCAGGTAACATCGTCCACGGATTTTAAAAGCCTGCCGTCATCCTTGAAAACTGCAGAAAATCCGCGTAGTAATACCGATAGCGGATTAAGGGCTTCAAGTTTCGAAGCGGAGCGTTCCAATTGGTGTTTTTTTTGCGCGGTGTACAGCTTCATCGCATTTTCAAGCTTATCTGTGTCAAAAACCAATCTTGTTTTCTTTTCATCCAGAACGTGAATCGGATCTCGTAAAGCTTTCGATTGCGAAAGTGAGGCGAGCGCTTTTTGCTTTATTGCAACGGAATTGGATACCAGTGTAGCCATACGGGTGACGATATTGCCGATCTTTCGTTGCAATTCGGCGGTTTCGGGAACTGCGATTTCTGCCGCAGCGGACGGTGTCGGAGCGCGTCTGTCAGCGACAAAGTCGCAAATCGTGAAGTCGGTTTCGTGACCGACTGCGGATATAACAGGTATACGTGATGCGGCAACTTCTCTGGCAAGCTGTTCGTTGTTGAAAGCCCAGAGATCTTCAATGGATCCGCCGCCGCGCCCAAGAATAATGACATCCGCACTGTGCGATTCATTAAAATAGCGTAGTCCTGCAATCAATTGCGGCGGAGCGCCTTCCCCCTGCACCAATGCGGGATACACAATGATTTTGGCAAAAGGAAAGCGTCGCGAGATCACGTGAATAATATCGCGCACGGCAGCACCTGTCGGAGAGGTGATCACACCGACACGGGATGGAATCTTCGGAAGCGGTTTCTTGTTCTCGGTTCGAAACAGTCCTTCTGCCTCCAGACGTTTCTTCAATTGTTCATACGCAATATATAAAGCGCCGATTCCGTCGGGTTCCATCGAATCCGCGTAAAAATTATAAATGCCATCGCGAATGTATGAGGCTACCCTGCCGTGAAGGATCACTTTCATTCCGTTTTCGGGTTTAAATGGCAGCTTCGCGGCAGAAGATGCGAACATCAGTGAACGCACCAAAGAATTCTCGTCTTTAACGGTGAAATACAAATGTCCTGTTTTGTGGTGAACAAAATTGGAAATTTCACCTTTTATCCAGATATTCTGAAGTGTCTTATCGCTGTCAATTTTGGATTTGATATATTCGTTCAGTTGTGTAACCGTCAGAATGATTTTATCAGTTACCATAGGTATTGCGGTACCTTTCTTCACAAAGCAGAGCGATCCCTGCTGCGTTGTCTGATGAAAATGCAGGTTCGGCGAAATAAGCATTGAATTTTTGCTTTAATGATGATTGTAAGTATCGGTTGGAAGCAACGCCGCCCGAAAACAAGATCGGTAGTTTTCCATAACTATGAATGGCATTTTCGGTAAGGGTAGACAGTGTTTTTTCAATGCTCGTCATAACAAATGCGGCAACAGCCCCACGGGAATACCCTTTTCTGATATACTCGTTTGCCTTGTTTTCAAGACCGGAAAGATTGGTGTCAAGTCCCGATACAGAGATTTTGGAAGAAAGCCCCTCATGCTTCATTGCTTTAAAATCACAAATCGCTTCCAGTTCTTTTCCGCACGGAAAAGAAAGACCAAGTACCACACCGATGCGATCGATCAGCTGTCCTGCACTGATGTCTTTCGTTCCGCCAATACAGGTGATCTCTTTGTTGTCATAAAGAAGTACCTCGGTTGTTC
>JAFTKF010000194.1 GCA_017453405.1 Clostridia bacterium | reverse complement strand
GAAGGTCTTGAATCTGACATCGGTAATAATGCCGTTATCGTCAATTTTCAGATAGATTCGCATAATATCGCCGCATTTGGCGTTGCCGACTTCACCCACACCGTTGGCATCGGCAAGCTCACCGACATTGCGGGGATTGGTAAAGTGGTCAATGACTTTTTCACTGTACATAATCGTGATCCTTTCGTTTATTCCTTGATTCGTGCCATCGAGCTGTTATACAAGGGGCTCATATCGCGAAGCCGCTGTACGATCGTCGGCAGGGTGGCAATGATGTGGTCAACATCCTCTTCGGTGTTTTCGTGCGAAAGCGAGAAGCGGAGCGAGCCGTGTGCGTGCTCAACCGGTACACCGATCGAAAGCAGTACGTGCGAAGGCTCAAGCGATGCCGAATTGCAGGCAGAACCGGTCGAAGCGCAAATACCCGAAGCATCCAGCCACATCAGAAGACTTTCGCCCTCCACACATTCAAAGGTCATATTGAGATTGCCCGCAAGACGTGCCGTGATATCGCCGTTGACACGCGAATAGGGGATCTTGTCAAGCAATGTGTTCATCAGTCTGTCGCGCATTGCCTTCACACGTGCCAGCTGAGGAAGACGTGCGGTGGCAATTTCCAGTGCCTTGGCAAGTGCCACGCAGAAGGCAACATTTTCCGTGCCGCCACGGCGACCGCGCTCCTGTCCGCCCCCGTCGATCAGGGTACGGCAACGCGTGCCCGTGCGGATATACAGAACGCCAATGCCCTTGGGTGCGTGGATCTTATGACCCGAAAAAGCAAGCATATCCACGCCGAGCTCCTTCACGTTGACGGGCATATTGCCCACTGCCTGCACCGCGTCGGTGAAGGTGGTAATGCCGTGCGCCTTACCGATTGCCGCGATCTCCTGAATGGGCTGTACCGTGCCGATCTCGTTGTTTGCCATCATAATCGCAATCAGCGTGGTGTCGGGACGGATCGCCTTTTCCACATCGGCAGGATCGATCACGCCGCTTGGGTTGACATCCACGTAAGTCACCTCAAAGCCGTCACGCTCCAGCGATTCCAGCGCGTGAAGAACGGCGTGGTGTTCGAATTTGGAAGAAATGATATGGCGACCTTTTTTGACATTGGACTGTGCCGCGCCCTTGATCGCCCAGTTGTCGGCTTCACTGCCCGAGGCGGTGAAGAAGATCTCGTTGGGTTTTGCACCCAGTAAAGTGGCAATGGTCTCACGGGCGGCTTTCAAAGGTTCTGCCGCCTCAGCACCCTTGCTGTAGGCACTGGAGGGATTGCCGTAAATATCACCGAAGAACGGAAGCATCACATCACGTACCTCGGGAAGCACTTGTGTTGTTGCCGCGTTATCGGCATAAACAAATCGTTTCAAGTCAATGAGTCCTTTCTGTTTCGACTGTATATGAAAACTTCTCTGCCCCGCTACCCTTCGTAACAGGACAAAAACGGATAGATTCCAATCATCATATTTTACAACACAAAGAAGGAAAATGCAAGAGGAAAAGAAAAAAATCTTCCGCAATTTGTGAAAAAAATAACGTAATTTCTCTTTCTGTTATCGTTATCTTTATGAAGAGCTCCCCTGTTCAGGGCGTGACTGTTATGTCAAAGGTACCTCGATGCCCCTTCGGAAGGTGTGCTCGGGCATTCCCTGCAGGGTCAGCCCCATAAAGGGCGAATTGTGCGCCCGTGAACAGAACAGCGCCTCGGTCACGGGGAATTTCTTGTCCAGCGAGACAAGATTGAAATTCGGTGTCTTTCCAACGGCGATCGGATCGGCATCGGTCACAACCCCCATTCCCTGCAAAATGCGACGGGGGGCAGTTGAAACGAGATCGACGAGGCGCAAAGTCGAAATATAGCCGCGCGACAAAAGCGCTTCCACCGAAGCGGCAAACACCGTCTCCAGTCCCACACCGCCAAAGGGGGCATCGGTCAGCGTTTTCCGTTGGTAATCCCGTGCCGCGTGCGGTGTGTGGTGCGAGGCAATGGCGTCGATCGTACCGTCAGCGATCCCCTCGATCACTGCCATACGGTCAGCTTCCTCGCGAAGAGGGGGAAACAGCTTGGCTTCCTTTCCGCGGAAGAAGACCTCACCGTCGTGAAAGGTGAAGTAGGGGGGGGCGGTATCGGCAGTCACTGCGATTCCCGCTTTTTTGGCATCCCTGACAAGCTTGACACTTTTCGCGGTAGAAACTCCCGCGATATGCAAGCGACAGCCGACATCCTCGCAGATCATCAAGCTTTCGGCAACCGCGATCTCTTCAACGATGGGCGATAACCCCTTGACACGAAGCGAGGGCGCTACGTGTCGGTTGACAACCCCCTCACGCGCCAGCGACGCCACGCGGGGATACAGCACAAAGGTTCTGTCGCGAAGGGCAGAAGCCGCCATTGCCGCCTGCAGGATCGCACGGTTGTCCGAGCTGACATACCGATTGGTCAAGGCAACCGCAGGTTGCGCAAAAACCGCATCGGGGTCAACCAGACTGCCGTCCTTCAGGAAGGCGTAAGCCGTAAACGCCATTTCGACATCCTTCCGCTTGGGCAGTGCCTGCCAATAGGACAGCACCTCCTGCAAAGAGAAGGTATCACTCGGCTCAAAAAAGGAAAGGATCGTATCATAGCCTCCCGCACGTGCGGCTTCTGCCGTCTTTTCAATGCTTTGCTTATACATTGACCCCGGCTCACGAAGCGTCACCGACAAGTCGGCAAAACAAGGGGTGATCAGGTTGCCGCGCGCATTCAACAGCTTCACCGTGCCGTTTACGCTATCCTTTGGAATGCGCGGCTCTATGGCGGCAACCGTAGCCGAGCCGCCGTCGGGTGCTACCTTCAGCAAAAGATCGGCATCTACAATGCGCTTTTGTGCCGTCTGCACGATCCGCGCGTTTTGAATCAGGATGTAATGGTTCAAGCGCAACTCCTTTCGATGGCAATACCATCGCATTCATCGGTTATTCTGGCATTGGGTGTATGAAATGTATGAAAAAAACGATCGTCCGTATAACGGTATGCTCTTGTGAAGAGAGCGGCATTATCCTTGAAAGGAATAGCCGCGAGAGCGGTGGGATAGGATCAGGCGTACCCCGAAGCGGTGATCCAGCTTTTTGCGAAGGGCGGCAACCGTCACCGCCGCGCTGTTGCCCTCTTCCTTGCCATTTCGCCCCTTCAGGCGGCAAGCCGCCTGACAGTCCTCGGTGGAAACCACCTCTCCACGGTGACGGTAAAGCAAAACAAACAGCCGCCATTCGGCAGGGGTCAGCACAATGGTCTCCCCTCGCATCAAAACAGCTTCCCGATCGGGCAAAAGCTCGCACCTAACAGTTGCTTTTTCTTTCGTTTTAGCGTGAAACGCAACCTCAGGTTGACATTCAGCCGAAAAATTGCCTTCCATTCCCAGCTTTTGACGGCACAAAGCCAAGAACTCCTTTTGCAAAAACGGACGCACAAGATCGCATTGCGTAAAGATATTTTCCGAAACCGTCACGAGGGCTCGATCCTCTTTGCTCGGCTGTTCGGTATCGAGATCGAGCACCGTCAGCAGGGCTTCCCTACGGGAGCAAAGCGAAAATCCCTGTTCAGTCAAGAGGCTGACAAGAAAGGCGGCAAGCCTTTCGTTTTTGCTCACCACAGCGATCATTGCAAGTCCTCAGTCACAAAAATACCCTCGGCATTAACACTGCCGTTCGGAAGCACCGTACGCACATAGTGGGTGTTTCCGAGGCTTGCGTGATAGACCGTGACCGTCTCGCCAAGCTTCGCCTCGTGCAGATAGCCGATTGAAAACTCCGAAACCGTCATCGATTCGATACCGGGAATGAAATCGCAAAGCATATTGGGGTAGTTTGTATTATTCATATGACCGTTCAGATCAATATCACTGTTATAAATGCGGCGCGAACCCACTTCCACAAGGGTCAGCTCCTGCGGAAAACGGAGATGAGCAGGGATCTCAATCGGATATTCTTCAAGCGATTCTACGCCAAGCTTCACATCGCGTACACGGCAAAGACGGAAGGTTTCCAGGTCAAGCAGTGCCCAGAGCGACACCAGCCGTCCCACAACCTCATCCCCTACCGCAAGCTCGCCGCAACGGTAAAAGGAAGCACCCTTGCCGCCGCCTGCCCAAGTGGTTGCGGTTACGGCTTCGAAGGCACGCAGGGGACGCGTCAGCTTCATTGACACACGGCTCAGCAGAAAGGCTTTTT
>JAFTKF010000193.1 GCA_017453405.1 Clostridia bacterium | reverse complement strand
GGATCACGGCGACCGGTATCGGGATCGGCGTTGCGATCGCGCTGTTGCGGATCGTCAAGGATTTTTCGATCAAGTGGGTGTTTGCGATCCTTTACGGCGTGATCTTTCTGATGGTCATCTTCGCGCCCGGTGAGTTTATTTCGCTGGCGTTTGACGGCAGCGGCGCTACCACGGGGGATGTTTCGGTTCCCTTTATTCTGGCGCTGGGGCTTGGTCTATCGGCGACCTTCTCCAAAAATAAGACCAACGATGATTCGCTCGGCATCATCGGCATTTCGTCGGCAGGCCCGATTGTTGCGGTGCTGCTGTACGGGATCATTCTGAAGATGACAAAGGGCACGCTTCCTCCCGAAAATCCCTTTGATATGTCCTCGACTCGCTCCCTTGGCGAGATCGTGCTCGGCAATATTGCCGATGTGGCACTGGCGGTACTGCCCATTATTCTGATTTCCGTGCCGTTTTTGCTGTTTTTCTTAAAGCTGCCGCGGCGCACCTTCCTCAAATTGATGCTCGGTGTGATTCCGGTCTATGTCGGACTTCTGATCTTTCTGTCGGGCATTGATTACGGATTTGGTTTTGTGGGGCAGTATATCGGCAAAATCTTCTTCGAGGAATCCCGCCCCGAGGGCTTCAAGTGGCTACTGCTTTTGGTGGGATTTGTGCTCGGTGCGGCAATTACCGTGTCTGAGCCTGCGGTAACCGTTCTCGGCGAGCAGATCGAAGAATTGACCAACGGTCATATCAAAAATATGACCATTCGCATTACGCTTGCGCTCGGCATCGGTGTGGCATCGCTGCTTTCGATTTTGAAGATCCTCACCGAGATCAATATTTTGTATTTTCTGATTCCCTTGTACGCGGTTTCTCTTGTGATGATGAAATTTACTCCAAAGCTGTTCGTAGCTCTGGCATTCGACTCGGGCGGTGTGACGGGCGGCGCTTTGACATCGGCATTTCTGACCCCGCTGACCTTGAGTATCGCACAGGCTGTGGCAGAGAAAAACGGGGGTACGATGTCCATACTCACCAACGGCTTTGGCATTATTTCCTTTATTTCGGTAACGCCGCTGATTGCCATTCAGGCGCTGGGTATTCTGTATCAGATCCAGCTGAAGCGTGCCGCGGCACAAAGCGCCGGCGATACGCTGGAGGAACTCGAATGCTTTGTGGTGGAAGATTCACACGGTAAGGAAAGTGAGGATAACGCAAATGAATGATACGCACGCATACAGCTTGCAATATTTTGTGATTATTGCCAGCCAAAAGAAAAAGGGAAAGTTTTTAAAGCTCCTCGGCGATTGGGGGGCAAAAGAGATCGATGTGGTGTATGGCAAAGGCTCGATGAGTCCCAGCGCCATTGCCGCCGCCTTTGGCTTTGAGGCGGAGCAGGGAAAGGTTCTGATCTCCTGCTTGCTCAAAACCGACAGCGCAAAAGACCTGATCAAGGTTCTTTGTGAGGACTACCACTTTGACAAACCCAACACCGGTATTGCCTTCAGCATACCGGTCGAAGGATTGGCGTTTTAAGAAAGGAATGCAGGATATGAAAGAATTAAAGGCTTTATATATTATTGTGAATGCCGGTTTTGCCTCTGAAGTGGTGGCGATCGCCCGTAAGCTTGGCTCGACCGGTGCGACCATCATAAATGCGCGAGGTTCGGTTGAAAAGCACAAGACCATTCTCGGCATCACCATTGACACCGAAAAGGAGATCTTTTTGTAGTTCGTGGAAAAGGATGTAGCAGTGAAAATTATGGAAGAAGTCAAGGCAAAGGCAGGCATCGGCACTGCCGCGCACGGCTTGTGCTTTTTCCTTCCCATTGAACTGTCCACCATTCCGCTTCAACCGTACGAAGGCGAGCCTGATACAGAATGAACGCGAAAACCCACCGAAACGAATGGCTTCGGTGGGTTCTTTTTTGGTAGTGTCAATAAATCCCCGGTTTTGTGGGGAAGAGGGAAACGAGCGGAGCGGCGACAAGAGGGGCGAGTGACAGGTAAGCCAAGAACCCTCTCACCCGCTGGCGCGGGAGCTCTCCCGAAGGGCGAGCCTTGGGGTGACAAGCCGTTTGTGAGTTGCGGGGCGTGGTGATGCCGGCATATCATTTGATGTGGATGGGGAGGTAAAGCAAGAACCCTCTCACCCGCTGACGCGGGAGCTCTCCCGAAGGGCGAGCCTTGGGGTGACAGCTCGGGTATGAGTTGCGGAGCGTGGTGATGCCGGCATATCATTTGAGGCCCCTTTCGGGGTTAGTGCCCCTGATAGAGGTAGTGCACGCAGCCGGTTAAACCGGTGGTCTTGACCGGGAAAGCACCGTCTTTTTCAGGTGTGCTCTTGACAGGATCGGGGCATCTTTGGTATAATCATAGCATGAGACAATATGACGCTTTATGAAGGAGTGCATATGGATATTTTTGTGGTATGTGAAAACGACCCCTACCGTGTGGTATCAAAGCTTGAGGAATTGGGTATCCGCTCGGTGGATGTGTCGGGTGTCAAGGCTTCGGGGCAGGTCTGGTTTGAAGAGGAGGGGCGGTATCTCGGGGAGGCGGAATTGATCATTGCGCTCGTCGATCGCGCTTTTATGGAGGATGAATGCGATCGGTATGCGATGAATCTCGCCAAAAACCGTCAAAAAACGGTATGGGTGCTGTATCAGGGCAGAGAGGAAGCACCGCACCGTGCGTTCGATGCGCAGTATACGGCAAGCGAGACCTTTTATGAGCCGAGCAAGCTGATCCACGCGGTGGTGGAGTATCAGATCGCCAAGAGCACCGATTCGGGTCTTTCGATGCGCGCGGATATGTATTACCGCGCCTTTATGCTGAATGAGTCTCTCAGTACCTGCTGTGAATTGATCGAGCGCTATCGCGAAAAGCTTTCGGCGTATCCCGTCGGGGATATGCAGGGCGAGGGCGCGCCGGGTGATTACCGTCGCCGTTTGATGCTCCGTCAGTCGATGTGTGCGACACTGGAGCTTGCGGCAGAGATCTTTTTTATCAAGGAGCAATACGGCGAAACCGAAGGTATGCTGTGGGATGCGTGGTATCTGATCGAATCCGATCGGGTGATCTGGGCAGAGGATCACAGGCTGTATCTTCTCACGCTGTTGAAGACCTTGTATGAGCGCTATGTCGATGACGAAAGCAAGTATAGAACGGTGGAGAGCAAAACGCGAAACGCCCTCTGCTTTGGCACAAGCGACAAGGACAGACGGGAAAAAACGGCGGCAATGCGGCAAAGGGTCGCGCTGTTTTATGAAAAGGGCTTGCGCTTACAGCAGAAATACCGCCGCGAGCAAATGGCGGCGCAGGAAAAGCCAAATGACAGCATTCACCGCCTGATCGCGGAGCATATCCGATCAAGCGTGCTTCTCTTTAACGAGCTTGCCAAGGAAGGCGTAGTGTCGGGCTTTGGCGAATGCCTGAAAACAAGCTATGAGCGTCTTCTGGAATACTGCCGTATTACGGGTGATGCCGAGCTTTGTACGCGCTGTATGGATCTGATCGCCTCCAATTTAAAGAATCCTCCGCAGGCAAGCGAGGATACCCGTGATGCCGCCGAGAAGAATCTGAAGTGCATCAAGGCGTATCTTGGCAAGACCTTGCCCGATTCGGGGTATTACGATGTCTTTCTGTCGCATCGCTCTGCCGATATCTCGTTGGCATCGGAGGTGTATGCCTTCCTGAAGGAGAAGGGAAAAGAGCCCTTTCTTGATAAGGTATCTCTGCCGATTCTCGGAGATTCGGAATACCGCCGCTCGATTCTTTCAGCCCTTGACAACAGTGCGCATTTCGTTCTTGTCGCCTCGGATCTTTCGTTCAGTGAATCCCGTTGGGTGATGCAGGAGCTTGATCTGTTTTGCGATGAAAAGCGAGAGGGACGGAAAAACGGCAATCTGCTCTTGGTCTTTCCCGAAGCCGTTTGCCAAAGGATCTGTGCCGAAAACAAAAAAAGTCTTCCGATCCAATTGCGTTCGTTTGAAATTCTCAGCTATGAGACCTTCCGCGAGACGCTTTTGCCGTATATTTTATGATTGCAAAAAGGCGATACTCGGTTTGATGCCGCGTATCGCCTTTGGTTTATTCTTCATCAAGATGTGCTTCTGCTTCCTTTTGCAAAGCGGGATCATAGGATAACAGCGGTGCGACATCCTTATGCTTGATCTTGCGGTCGACATAGTTTGCCGTGACCTTCAGCACCAAGGGGAAGAGCGCCAGCACGCCGATCAGGTTGGGGATCATCATCAGTCCGTTAAAAGTGTCCGAAAGATCCCACGCAAGACCGCCCTCGATCACAGCGCCCGATACGATCATCAGAACGAAGATCACCTTGTATATCTTGACACCCTTTGCGCCGAAGAGATATTCTACCGCCTTTGAGCCGTACTGCGACCAGCCGAGCACGGTGGTGAAGGCAAAGAAGAACATCGCAATTGCCACAAATGCCGTGCCAAAGCCGCCGAAATACTGTCCGAACGCCTCGGAAACCAAGGTGTCACCGTTTGCGCCCGCAACGGGTGCACCGGTGGAAAGATCGATAAAGCCGGTCGAGAGTACCACGATCGCGGTCATAGTGCAGACCACAAAGGTGTCGAAAAAGACTTCAAAGATGCCCCACATACCCTGTTTGACAGGCTCTTTGACATTCGAGGACGAGTGTACCATAACCGACGAGCCGAGACCTGCTTCGTTGGAGAAGACACCTCTTTTGAAGCCCTGCGTCATCGTTTTCTTGATCAGAACGCCGAGACCGCCGCCGAGGAATGCCGCAGGGGTGAAGGCGAACTTGAAGATCGCCGCAAACATCGCACCCACCTGATCAATATTCATACCGAAAATGACAAGACAGCCGATCACGTAAAAGATCGCCATAAAGGGCACAACGATTTCGGCAACGCGGGCAATGCGCTGAAGACCGCCGATGATGATCAGAGCACCGATGGCAAGAAGCACGGCACCGATGATCAGATGAATGATATCGATCTCTGTGCCCGGGATCGTGCCGAGTGTTGCGTTTTGGAAAAACGCCGCATCCATATTCAGAACGATCTTATTGATCTGCGCCATATTGCCGATACCGAACGAAGCGAGAATGGCAAAGGCAGAGAAGAGCACCGCCAGCACCTTGGCAGTCGGCGCCAGCCACTTTTTTCCGTACCGCTTGCCGAGACCGTCGGTTAAGTAATACATCGGACCGCCCGACCATTCGCCGTCCTTGTTGCGGCGGCGGTAGTAAATGCCGAGCAGATTTTCCGAGAAATTGGTGATCATACCGAAAAACGCGGCAAACCACATCCAGAATACCGCGCCGGGACCGCCCGTGACGATCGCGGCGGCAACGCCTGCGATATTGCCCGTGCCGATGGTTGCGGCAAGCGCGGCGCAGAGCGCCTGAAACTGCGAAATGGTCTTTTTGTCGGTATTCTTGGTGGTTTTGGAATCCTTTTTGAAGACACTGACAATGGTTTCACACCACCAGTGGCGCAAATGGCTGATTTGGAATACCTTTGTGCCAAATGTCAGCAAAATGCCCGTACCGATCAGCAGTATGAGTCCGGGTAGTCCCCATACCGCGCTGTTGATGGCATCGTTTCCCGATGCGATGATTTCGAAAAATTTACCCATTTTTCTATCCTCCCCAAAAAAATGACGGCTTGCGCAACACGGCAAACCGTCAATAAAAGAAACATAGGGAGGTGGTATCCCGATCTTTGTCCTTTTGCCTGAGAGTTTACGCGTTTCACGCTTGCACCTTCGGCCCCCGCGCTTGGCGGGCGTCTCCAAAGCTCTGTCCACATTCAGTCCTCATCCTGACGGACACCTGAGAGCGTTACTCCTTCGGCGGTGGCTTGCCACCCTTTCCTGAATGCATCATACAGAAATATGTAATTGTTAGCCTATTATAACACGTTTTTTCGGTATGTCAATAGGTTTTCGAAAATTTTTTCGCTTTTTGTCGAAAAAATGAAATTTTATACCCTCACTCCGATAGGTTTTCGTCAGAGCCTTCGGGGGCGTAAAACCCGGCAAGATGATTGGCTGCCCGCACGCCGATGGGCATATATTGACACAGTGCGTAGACATTGCCGCCATGCACCGAGACCTCGTGAGCATAGACTTCGCCATTCTCGGGGCAGACCGCGCGGATGTACAGTTTGCCGTCGGAATCCGTCTCAAAGGACAGATCAAAATGCTCGTCGGCAATGATGTTGTAATAGCGAAAAGTATTGCCGTTTTGGGCGTATACCCCCAGCGCCACCATATTCTGTTCGGTTGCGGTATTTGCCAGCACCAAGCGTTCGGCAACACCGTCGCTGTCGATGTCGGCACGGGCGGTATCAATGGTTTTCCCGAGCGTATACAGTGTGGGGTCAAGCTCGAACATCACGTAAAGATTGGCAAGATAAGAGGGTGTAGTGTTGTTGCCGATATAACTGGAATACAGCTGATAGCCCGCAACAAGCGTGATCTTTTCGGGCGCGATCTCGTAGGTCGAAAGGATCGCCTTCATCTGATCGATCGTGGTGCCCTTGAGTCTCCATAACGGTTGGTTGTCATAGTCACGGATATCGCCTGCAAGAAGTCCGCAGGAAAAAGACTGTGCTGCCATCTGCCAGACATAGACCGTCAGTCCGTCCGATGCGTCCAGATCGAAATATTCGGGGTAGGTTTCTTTGACATAGGAAAGCTCGACACCGCTGTAAGAGGGAGCGTAGATATCGCTTGCGGGGTCTTGCGGACGCGGATCGTTCAGCGGATCGGTCAGAAAGGCAACCGATAGCACAACAAGAAGAATGACCGATACCAGAATCACCCAGAAGGTGGGCTTTTTGTAATGCAGAACAGATTGGATGCGCTCTTTTACCCCCACCTCGCCAAATGCAAGCGGACAGACCGAAAGCATTCTCGGTTTTTTCAGACTGCAGGACAAAAGCGCTTGGGAATAGCCCTTGATCTCTCCACGCGGCATATTGCGGATCACACGCTCATCGCACGCACCTTCAATGTCGCGGCAAAGGCAGAAGTATGCCACCCACAAAAGCGGGTGAAACCAATACAGCGACAAAAGAAGAAAGCCAAGCGGCTTGATCAAATGATCGCGACGGGCAAGATGCGCTCTCTCGTGCGCGATCACATAGCGTGCCGCATTCTCGTCAAGTGTGGAGGGCAGGAAAATGCGCGGACGCAGAATGCCGAGAATGAAGGGGGTGTCGATCCCGTCGGAAAGATATACATTGCCGTTTGTCCGTACCGACGGGCGTGTTCTTCTCCGGACACGAAAATAAGAGAACGCGCCGTAGAGAAGCATCAGGGCGATGCCGATGACCCAGATCCAACCTGCGAGCGCAAGCAGGATCTGAAGAGGATTGGCGCTTGCGGCAGGCTCGGGTGCAAACAGCTCGCCGATCACGGGATTTACCAGCGTATTGACGAAGGAGATCCCACTGTTGACCGCAGGCTCGCGTTGCATTGCGATATTGTCGGGAATCGGCTTGGCATTCGGGATCAGACTGAAAATGCTTTCAATCGAAACAGGCATCAAGAGCCGCAGTCCCACGATTGCCCATAAACAGCAGTACAACCATTTCGGTGCTTTTTTGAAAAGCGGGCGCAAAAGCAGTAAGAGAATGACAAGATAGCTTGCCGTAATGCCGATGTTGAGAGCTTTGATGAATACCGCTTCCATTATTCGTCCTCCCCGTATTGATCGATCATACGGCGAATTTCCTCGATCTCATTGGGAGAGAGCTTTTTTCGCGTGGTAAATGCCGCAATAAAGGCAGGAAGAGACCCTCTGAATGTGTCCTCAACAAATTTTTCGCTCTGCCGTGCATAAAAATCCTCGCGCGAAAGCAAAGCCTTGACAACGCTTTGCTCGGTCTTGAAAATGCCGCGCTCGCAGAGCTTTTTTAGAACCGTATAGGTCGTCGTGCGCTTCCAGTTCAGTTCTCTCTCGCAAAGTGCCACCAATGCCTTTGTGGTGATCGGCGCATTCTGCCAGACAAGCTCAGCAAAACGCGTTTCCACCACACCAAGCCGTAAGTCTTCCATCGTTTTGTCTCCTTTTGTCTATTCTGTATAGACAGTCTATCACAAATAGACAGCTTTGTCAAGAGGAAAATTAAAAATTTCGCTCGCGTATGATAAGTTTTATAAACCAAAAAAGACCCCATCAAAAGGAGTAAGTCCGTTTGGATGGGGTCGTGGGGGTTATTTCATAATGGCATATACTTGATTGTATTGGGTAAAGGGAAAATGGAGTGTTTCGGAAAAGAGATGGCGGATTTCCTCGCGGTCAAGAGACATCCCGTCAGATGTGCCTGCGGTATACAGATAATACGCATCGTCAAAGAGAACGCCTTGGTAATCGGAGTCGACAGCACGCAGTGTCCAGTGCATCCGAATGATGCCGTAAACCGTGTCTCCTGCCTTGCGGTAACAGCCGCTTACCGAAAAATAGCCTTTGGTATAGGGAACGGTCGTGTGGGGCGGTGTCAGGGCTTCGATGGTAAGCTGTTCAAGAACGGCGGAAAGGTTGGGGACTTCGGCAAGATCGGTGGTATCGTAGCGCGTTTGGGGATGGCTGACGGTTTGCTCGGTGCTGTCCAGTGTGATGATCTCTTCGGTAGGAAAGCCGTTGATCAGGCGGGTATACGTGAGGGTGGCGCCGACAGGATTCAGCGAAAGCTCGTGCGCGAAGGTGGTGTTGTCACTTGGCGATACGGCAGAAAGGGCGGTCTTTGCCGCGTCAAAGGCGAAAAGTGTGTCGCGCTCGATATAGTCGTGTGTCAGCTCACGCGCGCCTTCATAGAGGGGCGCATCTTGTGTAAACAGTACGGCGAGCCGTTCTTTCACCTTTTCCACCGTGTCGGTGCGCGAGGCGGGGTAGCCGCTGCCTTCGGGATTCTCGGTCAGCGTGGTCAGCGTGATTTCGCCCTCGGTGATATCCACACGGTCAAAGAAATCGGCGTTGACCTTGCCGTCGGTAAAGGCGATCACCGAGCCGTAGCCAAGCTCATCCACGGTCGAAACGCAGAACATATGCGGGAAATACGCGCTTTTTTGCTCGGTCAGATCGAGAAGAAGATAGTTTTCCACCCCGATCTGCGCAAGCGACAGGATCAGGCTGTCACAGCCTGCAAAGACATCCTTTGAATAGCTTGCGCGAAAACGGAAATAGATCTCTTCGGGGATACGGTCGCCGCGCAGGGAAGAAAGAATGCGCAGCTTTGCGACATAATACGGTGTGCCACTCGCGTGCGTGGTATAGAGACTGTCGAGAATTTCAATGACCTCAGCCTCCACCACCGTCTGCGCGTGAAAGCCCGGGGCAATCGTCGAGGCGATGCCATACTCGATCGGTGCGCCCGAGGTCATCTGCAGTGCGCCCGAGAGGGAATTGCCGCCCGAAATCGAGGGTGCTTGCGGGGGCAGCGCGGGCAGAGGACCTTCGACTTTGCTGTCGGTGGTTACGACGGGCTGTGTCAAGGGGGTGTCGTTGCCGCTACTGCTTGGTAGTCCTGCGCTTCCGAGCGAGGTAACTGCAGGGGAGGGCGGATTCGTCAAGGCGACGGAGACTACGGGATTGCCCGAAAGAGAGGCGATCAGCGGAGCGATGAGGAAAATACCGATGACGGTGAACAGCAAAAAGCTTGCCGCCAGCGGCAGAAAGCGCCGCCACCTTCTGCCCGAACGGGCAGGGGTCTTTTCGGCAGATTCGACGAGATCAAAATCGATCTCATTGAGGGCAAACAGAATGTCACGTGGATTCATACGAAAAATCCCTCCTCTCTGAGCGTTTTTTTCAGCTTGTCTCGGGTGCGCATCAGCGCGGATTTGATCTTGGATTCCCCGACAGAAAGCTTTTTGGCAATTTCTTCAATGGAGGCAAGATGCCAGTAGCGCAGAACGAAGATCTGCCGCGCCTCAAGGGGAAGTGTTTTCAGAAAACGGTTCAGCGTGTCCTGCAGGGCAAGCGCATCGGTCGGATCGCTTTCGTTTCGGTCGGGCAGACATTCGGCAAGCTCGTCCAAGACCAGCGCGTATTGTCCGCCACCCCGCTTTTTCGCCTTCTTTTCCTCCAGACGGTTGATCGACAAATGCCGCGTGATCTTGGCAAGGAACGCCTTCAAGGGATTGGGTCGATGCGGCGGAATACTGTTCCACGCCTTCAGATAGGTGTCGTTGACCGTTTCCACAGCATCCTCGTCATTTCGCAAGATCCCATAAGCAACCGTGCGGCAGTATTTTCCATACGCCCGATCGGTCTCAGCAATCGCTTCCTCTGACCGCGCCCAATATAACGCCACGATCATTTCGTCATTCATACATAGTCTCCTTTCCCGTGTCCTTTGACCTTTCACTACAATACACAGCTTTTCCAAAGCCTCGGTTGCATCAAAGAAAAATATTTCTACCCCCATCATACCACACCCCACCCCTTTTTGCAAGAGGAGGGGTGTTCTATACGGTGCTTTTGCGGTATAATAAAGTCGTATAATAATAAAAAGGGAGTAATGATATGACTTTTATAACAGATGAAATTATTCATCAATTCCAAAACTATTTAATCGAAGAAGAAAAATCAAATGCAACGGTGTTGAAATATGTACACGATATTCAAGAGTTTGCACAGTGGCTCCGAATGTCTGAATTTACTGCAAATAAGATCGAGAAGAACTGTGTTCTTGCCTATAAGTCTAAGCTGATGGAGCGCTGCGCACCTGCCAGCGTGAATGTGGCACTTGTAT